>NZ_LWRX01000119.1:0-7707 GCF_001683835.1 Ralstonia sp. RL
GGGCGGCCGCATGGTGGTGGAGGCACTGTCGCGGCTCGCGCGGGACGGCCAGCTGCCCGCGACGCCGCAACCTGCCGAAGGTGTCACGTATGCCGAGAAGATCGCCAAGGACGAGGCGGCGCTCGATTGGGCGCGCCCATCTGCGGCGCTGCTGCGGCAGGTGCATGCGTTCAATCCGTTTCCGGGCGCATCGGCCGCGCTTGACGGCGTGACGATCAAGTTCTGGCAAGGCGAAGCCCTCGCCGATCGCCCCACCGACGCAGAACCGGGCACGGTGCTCGCCGCCAATGCCGACGGCGTGACCATCGCCTGCGGCACCGGCGCACTGCGCGTGACGCAACTGCAGAAGCCCGGCGGCAAGCGCCTGCCCGCGCGCGAGTTCCTGCAGAGCCTCGCCATCCAGCCAGGCCAGCGGTTCGCGTCCCGCAGCTGACGCGCATCCATATATAGAGAGAAGAGACAAGAGGACTCCGCCATGACGACGCTGGGCATCGTGAACCTGCCGCTCTTCATGCTGGCCGTGTTCCTGCTGAATGTGACGCCGGGGCCGGATACGGCCTATATCGTGGGGCGCAGCGTTTCGCAAGGGCGGACGGCGGGGCTGCTCTCGTCGCTCGGGGTATCGGCCGGCTGCTGCGTGCACGTGCTGGCGGTCGCCTTCGGGCTGACGGCCGTGCTCGCGGCATCCACGGTGGCCTTCACCGTGATCAAGGTGGTGGGCGCGGCGTACCTGATCTACCTCGGCGGCCGCATGCTGCTGGCACCGCCCGCGCGCGACGACACCCTCGCCAAAGCCGAAACCGCCGAACCGGCCAGGCGCCCGCGCCCCCTCAAGTCGCTGTTCATGCAGGGCTTCCTGACGAACGTGCTGAACCCGAAGGTGGTGCTGTTCTTCCTGTCGTTCTTCCCGCAGTTCGTGGATCCCCATGCCGGCCACAAGGCGCTGGCGTTCCTGTCGCTGGGCGCGGTGTTCGTCGTCATGTCGACGGCGTGGAATAGCGTGGTGGCGTGGGTGGCGGCCAGCGTCACGCGCCGCGTGGCGGGCAAACCCGGCATCAAGCGCTGGCTCGATCGCGTGGTCGGCACGGCATTCATCGGACTGGGTGCGCGGCTGGCCTTCACCACGCGTTGACCAAGCCGGCTCCAACTGCGGCAAAGTACCGCGCAAACATCGCACAAACCCTTGAATTTTCAGCGAATATCTTGATCTAAGAAACTCGCGAAACCCTCGACCCACAGGAGCCACGCCCTCATGTTCAACTGGATCAAGACCTTCATGCTGATGGCAGCGATTACCGCGCTGTTCATCGTCATCGGCGGCATGATCGGCGGACGCAGCGGGATGATGCTGGCGCTGCTGTTTGCGCTGGGCATGAATTTCTTCTCGTACTGGTTCTCCGACAAGATGGTCCTGCGCATGTACAACGCGCAGGAAGTCAACGAGACCACCGCGCCGCAGTTCTACCGCATGGTCCAGGAGCTTGCCGGCCGCGCGGGGCTGCCCATGCCGCGCGTGTATCTGATCGACGAAGCACAGCCCAACGCCTTCGCCACGGGCCGCAACCCCGAGCACGCCGCCGTGGCCGCCACGACCGGCATCCTCAACATCCTGAGTGAGCGCGAACTGCGCGGCGTGATGGCGCACGAGCTGGCCCACGTGCAGCACCGCGACATCCTGATCTCGACCATCTCGGCCACCATGGCCGGTGCGATCTCGGCGCTGGCCAACTTTGCGGTGTTCTTCGGCGGGCGCGACAGCGAAGGCCGCCCCGCCAACCCGGTCGCCGGGATTGCCGTCGCGATTCTTGCACCGCTGGCCGCGTCGCTGATCCAGATGGCGATCTCCCGCGCGCGCGAGTTCGAAGCCGACCGCGGCGGCGCGCAGATCAGCGGCGATCCGCAGGCGCTGGCCTCGGCGCTCGACAAGATCCACCGCTATGCGGCCGGCATCCCGTTTGCCGCCGCCGAGGCCCACCCGGCCACCGCACAGATGATGATCATGAACCCGCTGCACGGCGGCGGCCTGGCCAACCTGTTCAGCACGCACCCCTCGACGGAAGAGCGCATCGCGCGGCTGATGCAGATGGCGCAGACCGGGCAATACCCGGTCTGAGGCAGGCGCAGGAGGCCGCTTCCTTTATACTTTCGCAGTCCGCACGAGCCCGCCCATCGCGGGCTCGTTGCATTTTGTCCGCCTGATTTTTCCGCTGCCCCGATGCGTCTGCCGCCAGACTCCCTTGCCCACGCCTTGTCGCTTGCCGCTACCGCACTCGGCAAGCTGCGGCAGGG
This sequence comes from Ralstonia sp. RL, assembly GCF_001683835.1. Lineage (NCBI taxonomy): Bacteria > Pseudomonadati > Pseudomonadota > Betaproteobacteria > Burkholderiales > Burkholderiaceae > Ralstonia > Ralstonia sp. RL. The sequence continues at coordinate 2,290 of NZ_LWRX01000119.1, forward strand.
GACGGCATTGCCGCAGGCCATCGAGGCCGTCTGCCAGGGTCAGCCTGCCCCGGCACGAGGCGCGGTGCAGGACCTCGCCTACCGTGCCACACGCTGGCTCGGCAGCACCGACTGGCTGATCCGCACGCTGATCCCGCGCCCGCCCGCCGAAGGCGCTGCCAACCTGCTGCGCGTAGCGCTCGCACAATTGCTGGACACTGCGCAGCCGTATGCGCCGTTCACGGTGGTCGACCAGACCGTGCGGGCCGCCTCGGCCGATCCGAAGCTCGCGCACGGCAAGGGCATGGTCAACGGCGTGCTGCGACGATTCCTGCGCGAGCAAGACGAGCTCGTCGCCGCGATGCAGGCCGACCCGGTGGCCGCCACGAACTATCCGGCATGGTGGATCGACGCCGTGCGCAGCGCGTACCCCGGCACGTGGCAGGCCATCCTCGCGGCCGGCAACCGCCGCCCGCCGATGGTGCTGCGCGTGAACCCGCGCCGCATCACCGTGGATGTATATCTCGCCCGGCTGGCCGAAAGCGGCATCGACGCCGAACGGATCGGCGAACAGGCCGTGCGGCTGGCCCGTGCCGTGCCCGTGGCTGAGCTGCCTGGGTTTGTCGACGGCGACGTCTCGGTGCAAGACGCCGGGGCGCAACTGGCGGCACCGCTGCTCGACGTGGCGCCCGGCCAGCGTGTGCTCGACGCCTGTGCCGCGCCCGGCGGCAAGACCGGCCACCTGCTCGAACTGGCCGACGGCCTGGACGTGACGGCACTGGAATCCGACGCCTCCCGCGCCGTCCGCATCGACGAAAATCTGGCGCGTCTGGGCCAGGCGGCCACCGTCCGCGTGGCCGATGCTGCCCAGCCCGACACATGGTGGGACGGCCGCCCGTTCGATCGCATCCTCGCCGACGTGCCATGCTCAGCGGCCGGTATCGTCCGCCGCCATCCGGATATCCGCTGGCTGCGCCGTCCGGCCGATCTGAAGGCACTCGCCGCCCTGCAGCGCGACATCGTGCGGGCGCTGTGGGCATGCCTCGCGCCCGGTGGCAAGTTGCTTTATGTGACCTGTTCGATTTTCCCGACGGAAGGCGAAGACCAGGCCCGATGGTTTGAAAGCCATCTGCAAGATGCGATACGATTGCACGCGCCCGGCCAGTTGCTGCCGGCCTTGCCCGAGTCGGCGCCCGCTGGTGGCTTCGGCGCCGGCACCTCGCCCCTGCCGCTCGATCACGACGGCTTCTTTTACGCGGTTTTCCAGAAACGGCCCTGATCAACGACCGTTGTGACTGTCATCCTTCGCCCATCGATCCGGCTGCTGCCACCCCGGTTCCGGCAGATTCTGCAACGGCTGGTCGTTCTGGGCATGCTGTTCCTGTGGTGGCCGGTCATGGCGCCTGCGCAGACCATCGAAGTCAACCGCGCCCAGCTGGAATATGCCGATGGCGGCTGGAATCTCTCCGCCGATTTCGACTTCGATCTGCCCGGCAACCTCGAAGACGCCGTCAACAAGGGCATCGCGCTCTACTTCCTCGTCGAGTTTGAGCTGATCCGCCCGCGCTGGTATTGGTTCGACGACCATGCGGTGAGTGCCACGCGCGTCGTCCGGCTGTCGTTCCACCCGCTCACGCGCCAGTACCGCGTCTCGACCGGCGGCCTGCAGGTGCCGTTCTCGCGCCTGAAAGATGCGGTCGACTTCCTGCAGCACGTGCGTGGCTGGCGCGTGTTCGAGCAGCGTGCGGTCAAGCCCGGCGAAACCGTCCAGGCTGAAGTCCGCATGCGCCTGGACGTGACGCAACTGCCCAAGCCATTCCAGATCAACGCCGTCAACACGCGCGACTGGAACCTGAGTTCGGACTGGAAACGCTTCAGCGTGCTGGTGCCCAACGAGCTCCCCTCAGCACCGGCGCCGGCACCGGCAACGCCGCCGGCCAGTGCGCCGGCATCCTCGCCGCCCGCCTCTGCCGCCTCGGGCCTGTCGCCCAACCCGGGCTGGGGCATGACGGCCACGCCGTCCAACGCCACCTCGCTGCTGGCGCCCGCCAAATGATCTTCGACCGCAGCTACAAACGGCTGCTGTATCAGGTCGTCGCCGGCACCATTGTCTTCCTGGCGATCGTGCTGGTCGGGCTGCTGGCCGCCGCGTCGGCCAACACCGAATTCTTCGACCGCTATTTCACGCTGCTCTACAAGGTCAACCTCGTCATCGGGGTGCTGCTGGTGGTGATCATTGGCGGGCTGATGCTGGCGCTCGCGCTGCGCGCGCGGCGCGGCAAGTTCGGCACGCGGCTGATGACCAAGCTCGCGGTGTTCTTCGGGGTGGTTGGCGTGCTGCCGGGCGTGCTGATCTATCTCGTCTCGCTGCAGTTCGTTTCGCGCAGCATCGAATCGTGGTTCGACGTGAAGGTGGAGTCGGCGCTGGAGGCCGGCCTGAACCTCGGCCGCTCCACCATGGACGCCGCGCTGGCGGATCTGCAGAACAAGGGGCGCCTGATCGCCGAGCAGCTCGGAGACGGCTCGGCCTCTGCCACCACGCTCACGCTCAACCGGCTGCGCGAGCAGTTCGGCGTGCAGGAGGCGACCATCTTCACCACCAGTGGCCGCGTGGTGGCCACGGCATCGAGTACGTATGACACGCTCGTGCCGAGCCTGCCCGACCAGGCCGTGCTCGAGCAGGCGCGCTCGCCCGGCGGCTATGCCAGCCTCGAAGGCGGCAGCGACTACGACGGCGACAACGGCCCGGCATCGGCCCCGCGCGCCGGCAATCGCCGCAACGATCTCTACCAGTTGCGCGTGGTCGTCGCACTGGGGACGGCCGCGCGCGAGGAGTCGGGGCTGCGGCTCGGCACAGCGGGGCGCAAGTGGGCCGGCACGGGCCTGCTCGCCGACCGCACGCCGGAAGACGCTGGCAGCCCCTCGCGCGGCTTCGGCCTGGTCGGCGAAGCGAGCCGCGAAGAGCGCTTCCTGCAGCTCGTGCAGCCGGTTCCCCAGGCGCTGGCGCGCAACGCCGATGCCGTCCAGCACGCATACCAGGAGTACCAGGAGAAGGCGCTCGGCCGCACGGGCTTGCGCAAGATGTACATCGGCACGCTCACGCTGACGCTGTTCCTGGCCGTCTTCATTGCGGTGATGCTGGCGCTGCTGCTCGGCGCACAGCTGGCACGGCCGCTGCTGATGCTGCTCCAGGGCACGCGTGAAGTGGCCGAGGGCGACCTCTCGCCCAAGCGCGAGCTGCATACGCGCGACGAACTCGGCCTGCTCACGCAGCAGTTCAACCAGATGACGCGCCAGTTGGCCGACGCGCGCCGGGCAGTGGAGCAGAATCGCGCGGCACTCGAGCAGTCGAAAGCCTATCTTGAGAGCGTGCTGACCAACCTGACCGCAGGCGTCTTCGTGTTCGACCACCGCTTCGTGCTGCTGACCGCCAACCCGGGTGCCGAGCGCATCTTCAAACAGCCCTTCGGCGCATGGGTCGGACAGGCCCTGGGCGGCATCGCGCCGCTGGCGGCCTTCGCCTCGATCGTCGAGCAGGCCTTTGCCGAGCACGATGTGAGCGCTGCGGCGGGCGCCGCGGCCGCACACTGGCAGAAGCAGGTCGAAATTCCCGTGGAAGATGAAGACGAGCCGCTCACGCTGCTGGTGCGCGGCACGCGGCTGCCCGGCCCGTCTGTCGGCGCGCACGGCACGGAGCGCGGCTACGTGGTGGTGTTCGACGACATTTCCGACGTGATCTCGGCGCAGCGCTCGGTGGCCTGGGGCGAAGTCGCGCGGCGCCTGGCGCACGAGATCAAGAATCCGCTCACGCCGATCCAGCTCTCCGCGGAGCGGCTGGAGATGAAGCTCTCGCCCAAGCTGTCGGAAGCCGACGCCGAGGTCTTGCGCCGCGGCGCCAGCACGATCGTCAACCAGGTCGCGGCCATGAAGCGCATGGTGGATGACTTCCGCGACTACGCGCGCACGCCACCAGCCATGCTGCAGGAGCTCGACCTGAACGCGCTCGCGGCCGAAGTGCTGCACCTGTACGGCATCGATCACCCTGACCGCCACGAGCACCCCGTCATCGAGGCGAGGCTCGGCGCGGGCCTGCCGCTCATCAAGGGCGACCCGACGCAGTTGCGCCAGGTCATCCACAACCTGCTGCAGAACGCGCAGGACGCGGTGGCCGAGAACGAAGCCGCCGGGCGACCTGCACCGCATGTCATGTTGCAAACTGACACGGTAGAATACGACGACGCCTCGGGCGCGCGGCGGCAGGCCGTGCGGCTTGTGATCGCGGACAACGGCGGCGGGTTCTCTTCCCGCATCCTCAACCGCGCCTTCGAGCCGTACGTCACGACCAAAGCCAAGGGCACAGGATTGGGCCTGGCCATGGTGAAGAAAATCATGGACGAGCACGGCGCGCGCATCGAATTGCGCAACCGCCCGTCCCAATCCGGGGGCACCGAGATCATCGGCGCCCAGGTTTCCATCCTGTTCGTAAAACTCGCGTAGCGCGGACGGCGATCCCGCCGCACATAGAGGAAAAGCATGGCCACCATCCTCGTTGTCGACGACGAAATGGGTATCCGGGAGTTGCTCTCCGAAATCCTCGGAGACGAAGGGCACGTTGTCGAAGTCGCCGAGAACGCGCAGCGTGCGCGCGAGTACCGCGCGAATGCAACGCCCGACCTCGTCCTGCTCGATATCTGGATGCCGGACACCGACGGCGTGACGTTGCTCAAGGAGTGGGCGTCGCAAGGTCTGCTGACCATGCCAGTGATCATGATGTCGGGCCATGCCACCATCGACACCGCTGTGGAGGCGACCAAGATCGGCGCGCTGAACTTTCTCGAGAAGCCGATCGCGCTGCAGAAGCTGCTGGCAGCCGTGGAGCAGGGCCTGTCGCGCGGCAAGGAAAAGCCACGTGCACCGGTGGCCGCAACCGCACCGGCCGCCTCGCTGGCGGGCGCAGCACCGGGCACGGCCGCCGCAGGCGCAGCCGCCACCGCAGAGCGCGCTGACATGAACGGCGCCCCCGCTCGCGCAGCCGAAGGCGGCGGCATGCAGTTCTCGTTCGACATGCCGCTGCGCGAAGCACGCGACCTGTTCGAACGTGCCTACTTCGAGTATCACCTGCAGCGCGAGGGCGGCAGCATGACGCGCGTGGCCGAAAAGACCGGCCTCGAGCGCACGCACCTGTATCGCAAGCTCAAGCAACTGGGCGTCGAACTCTCGCGCAACAAGAGCGAGCCGGCCGCCTGATTCCCGAATCCTTCACCGATTGCTTGACGGCGGGGACCAAATCCTGCCATACTTGCGCTTCTTTGCTTGGCCCGGTAGCTCAGTTGGTAGAGCAGCGGATTGAAAATCCGCGTGTCGGTGGTTCGATTCCGCCCCAGGCCACCATATTGCAATGCCCAACCCTCATCGGTTGGGCATTTTCGTTTCTGCACT
>NZ_LWRX01000004.1:0-4889 GCF_001683835.1 Ralstonia sp. RL
CACCGCGCGCTTCGACAAGGCCATCGCCGATCTGGACAAGGCGCTCGCCGAGAAAGAGGTGCTGCTCAAGATCCAGGCCGATCTGCAGGAGGCCGAGAAGAAGCTGCAGCAGTACGAGCAATTGCTCAAGGAAGGCAAGACCCTGCCGGTCGATGCCGACGTGTCCAAGGCGAAGGACGCGCTGGCCCGGCTCAAGACCTACGCCGACCAGAACTCCCAGCTCGAGTTGAAGGTGGCCACCGAGAAAGCGCAGGCGGCGATCACCAACGTCGAGGGGATGATCAAGGCACTGGATCGCATCCAGACCGAATCGAAGCACGTCGTCAGCACCAATGCCGATGCGGCCCGCGCCGAGATCATGAGCCTGAACGGTGCCAACACCTCGAGCACGCACACGATCTACGTGCAGAAGGTCGAGGTCAACGCCGCCGGCGGTCTGGTTGGTGGCGGCGTGCGGCGCTTTGCCGACGGTGGCGCGGTCGCTCCGGCCTTTCCCCGCATGACCGGCGGCACGGTCCCCGGCTCCGGCCACCACGACACCGTTCCGCGCACGCTGGAGGCCGGCGCGTTCGTCATCCGCAAGGCGGCGGTGCGCAAGTACGGCAGCGGCGCGCTGGCGCGTCTGGCCAATGGCGTCGCCCACTTCGCGGTCGGCGGGCGCGTCGCCTCGTTGGGCAGCCCCGGCTCCACAAGTACCGATCCGGACGGCAAGCCCAGCACGCCGAAACGCAACCGCGAAGCGGTCGAGGCCTTGAAGATGATCGACCTCGGCCTGCAGGGGATGAACGAGTACACCGGATGGCTGGAGTGGAACTACGGTGCGTCGGTCAGTCTGGATATGCGCAGCAAGACGATGGAGAGCTACGGCAAGCAGGCCCAGGAAGACCGGCGCGCGCTGGAAGGCTTCATCGATCGCAAGACGCTCACCGGCAACGAACGCCAGAACCTGGAGCGGATCAAGCAGACGTGGCGTCAGGCGATGGCCCAGCCGCTCTTGTGGGGCAAGGACCTGGAGCGCGAGCTGATCGACTACATGGAGCAACACCAGGGCGAGTTCTACCGGCGCGGCGGCCTGTCGAAATCGGACACCGTGCCGGCGATGCTCACGCCCGGCGAATTCGTCGTGAACAAGGAGGCCGTCGCCCGCTACGGCGCCGGCTTCTTCGAGGCGATCAACAACCTGTCCGCGCCGGCGCAGGCCTTGGCGCAACGGGTGCAGGGCTTCGCCGCCGGCGGGCTGGTGCAACCCGCCGCTTCGCGCATCGCCCGCCCGGTGCTGCCAAGTGACGGTGGGGCCACCCGCACCGTGCGCGTGGAACTCGCCGCGGGCGACCGCAAGGTCGACGCCCGCATCGACGCGCGTGACGAAACGCGCCTGCTGCAACTTCTGGACGCCGCCCGGACCCGGACGGCCTGACCTGATTCCGATGCAACTGAAGAACCTCGCGGATGGGGTGGACCTGCTGCTGCCCGACGACCTGCTGTGGACCGACGAGCACGCCTGGTCGCCCGCCGTCGCCTCGACGTCCTACCTCATCACCGGTGCCTTGCTGATCCAGTCGGCAGTTCGGCAGGCGGGTCGTCCCATCACGCTGGTGGGCGCGCCCGATATGGCGTGGGTGACGCGCGCCACGGTCGAGCGACTGCGCGCCTGGGCCGCAATTCCGGTGAGTGCTGCGTCCGGGCGTTTTGCCCTGACCTTCGCCGACGGCCGCGCCTTCACGGTCGCCTTCCGGCACACGGAAGCGGCCATCGAGGCTGAACCGGTGCTGGGCATCCCGGCACGCGCCGACACCGACTTCTACCGCCTGACCCTTCGATTCCTGGAGATTGTCTGATGCCGATCCAATCCGGCGACGTGAAACTGCTGAAGTCCGCCGTCATGGCGGACGTGCCCGAGGGCGGAGGCGCGCCCACCGGCATCGCCATCGCCGATGGCGTCTCGAACGCCATCTTCCCGGACATCTCGGAGCTCGACCGCGCCGGCGGCCGGGTCAACCTGCGCAAGACCTTCGTGCAGGTGGCGACCGACGACACCGACACCTACTTCGGTGCCAACGTGATCGTGGCCGAACCGCCGAAGGACGCGCGCGTCAGCGTCACGCTGTTCAGTACCGAGAAAACCTTCGATACGCGCGACCAGGCGCGCGTACGCATCGAGGCCTACCTCAACAAGGGCACGGAATGGCCGGGCTATCTGTTCGAGAACCACATCGCCGGGCAGCGCGTGATTCAGCTGCTCCAGCGCAGTACCGACGCCGTGCCCAACGTCGGCCAGACGCTGGTGCTGGTCGAGAACGAGGGTCTGCCCACCCAGAAGGAGCAGTACGTCCGCGCGACTTCCGTATCCGTCGTCGAGCGGACGTTCACCTACGACAACGACAAGGACTACAAGGCCAGCGTGGTCACGGTCGAGATCAGCGATGCGCTGCGCTACGACTTCACCGGTTCACCTGCCACGCGCACGTTTACGCGTGCGAGCAACAGCACGAAGGTGCGTGACACGGTCGTGGCCGACGCCGGCACCTATGTCGGCGTGGTACCGCTGACGCAGGCGGCCGCCGTCGGCGATTTCACGGTCAAGGGCGCGTCGATCTACACGCAACTCGTGCCGAGCGCGCAGACCGAGACGTCGATCTCGTTCGTTCCGCCCTACGCGGCCGCCGGATTGCCGGTGCCCGGTGCGGCGGCCGTGAGCTACACGGCGAACCATGCGTGGACGCCCAGCACCCGGTTCAACCTGCCGGGCGGCTGCCTGCCGGGCTCGCTCACCCTGCAGACCGACGGCATCACGATCTTTGACGACGCGGGCCTGCTCAAGACCGCCAGCGGCACGGTCGGCACCATCGACTACGCCAACGGCATCCTGAGCCTCAACGCCGGCTCGATGTCGAATGCGAAGGCGGTTACCTACACGCCGGCCGGGCAGATTCTGCGTGCGCCACAGAGCGCCGAGATTCCGGTCACACTGGAGTCGCGCAGTCAGTCCTATGTCGGCACCGTCAATCCGGTGCCGCAGCCCGGCACACTGTCGATCAGCTACATGGCCCAGGGCCGCTGGTACGTGCTGTCCGACGGCGGCAATGGCTCGCTCAAGGGCCTGGACCAGAGCTACGGCGCAGGCACGTTCAACAGGAACACCGGTGCGTTCGTCGTCACGCTGGGCGCGCTGCCCGACGTAGGCTCCTCACTCATCCTCACCTGGAACGTGCCGACGCAGGAAGCGCAGCAGCCGCAGGCCGTCCTCAAGGCCTCGCAGTCCTTGCAGCTCTCGCCGCCAGAGGGCAAGGCCGTGCAACCCGGCACACTCACCGTGAGCTGGGAATACGGCGGCGCCAAGACCGCATCCGCTTCGACCTCGGGCGCACTCTCCGGGGCGGCCACCGGGTCCTTGAGCGTCGCGCAGAACCATCTCGACTTCGCGCCCGACGTGCTGCCGCCGGTCGGCACGCAGCTCACCGTGAGCTACGTCGCGGGCCCCAAGCATGAGGATTCGATCGCACACCCCTCCCGCAATGGCGCGGGGCTGCTGCCGGTCACCGCCAGCTTCGGGGCCATCGAGCCGGGTTCGCTCGAGATCGAGTGGAACACGCTCACCGACACGTCGGTGCTGGGCGCGTACACTTGGCAGCAATTGATGGAAATGGGCGTGGCGGTGGCAATGTGGCGCGACCCCACCCAGATCGCCCGCGACGACGGCAGCGGCAATGTCGTCCTCAATGGCGACACCATTGGCACGGTCAACTACGCCACCGGTGAAGTGGTGTTCAACCCGGACGTGATGATCCGGATTCCACGTCCGAACTACAGCTCGGCGGCCATTACCGGCACCGGGCGTTGGCGACTGAACTATGGCGGCCTGTCTTATGTCGCCGCGCCCTCGCTGTACCCGAATGACGAGTCAGGCTACGTGAAGCTGCGCTACAACAGCGCGGGCTCCACCAGCAACCACTCGGAAACCTTCCAGTTCACGCCGACCTTCAAGCTGGTGCCCGGCGTGAATGCCCAGGTGGTGACCGGCACGGTGCTGCTCACACTGCCAGGGGCACACCCCTGGGGCGACAACGGCCAGGGCACGCTGCGCGAGTTCACCACCAGCGGCTGGGTCACGCGCGGCACGATCAACTATCTGTCGGGCGAGGTGACCCTCACGTCCTGGACGGCGGGAACGACCAACGCCATCACCCGTGCCAGCTGCGTGACCACGGTCGGCGAGAACATCTCCAGCGAGTATGTGTTCCGCACCGGCGCGGCACCGTTGCGTCCGGGGTCGCTGTCGATCCAGTACGCCCGCGCGGTCGGTGGAACGCAAAACGTGACGGCAGGCATCGACGGCAAGATCGGGGCGACCGGCGTCACCGGCAGTGTCGATTACGAAACCGGCGTGGTACGTGTGCGCTTCGGCACCTTCGTACCCGCCGCCGGAAACGAGAGCGAGCCGTGGTACGCCGCCGACCGCGTAGGGACGGACGGCAAGATCTTCCGGCCCGAGCCGGTAGCAGCCTCCAGCGTGCGCTACAGCGCGGTGGCCTACAGCTACCTGCCGCTGGATGCCGATCTGCTCGGCATCGACCCGGTGCGGCTGCCCAGCGACGGACGGGTGCCGATCTTCCGCCCCGGCGGCTTCGCCGTCGTCGGCCATACGGGGAAGATCACCACCTCGGTCAGCAACGGCCAGACCATCAATTGCGCTCGCGTGCGCCTGTCCCGCGTGCGCGTGGTTGGCCACGACGGCACGGTGATCCACACGGGTTACTCGGCCGATTTGGAGGCCGGCACCGTCACCTTCTCCGACGTGACGGGCTACAGCCAACCGGTGACCATCGAGCACCGCGTCGAGGACATGGCCGTGGTGCGCGACGTGCAGATCAACGGCGAGATCAGCTTCA
>NZ_LWRX01000153.1:0-707 GCF_001683835.1 Ralstonia sp. RL
GTCCAGCGTGCCGTACTGGGTCAGCCATTTGACGGCTGTCTTCGGGCCGCATTTGGGGACGCCCGGCACGCCGTCGACCGCATCCCCGACCAACGTCAGGTAATCGACGATGCGTTCGGGCGGCACGCCAAATTTGGCGGTGACGCCGGCCTCGTCGAGCAATTCGTTGCTCATCGTGTTGAACCAGCGGATCTTGGGGCCGACCAGCTGGGTCAAATCTTTGTCGCCGGTCGAGATCAGCGTGTCGATGTCGGCCGCGGCGGCTTGCGTGGCCAGCGTGCCGATCACGTCGTCGGCCTCGACGCCGTCGATCATGATCACCGGCCAGCCGGCCGCCTTGATCGCGGCGTGGATGGGCTCGATCTGGCGGGCCAGGTCGTCCGGCATCGGTGGCCGGTGCGCCTTGTACTCGGGATACCAGTCGTCGCGGAAGGTTTTGCCGCGAGGGTCGAAGACGACGGCCTTGTAGTCTGCCTTGTAGTCGCTTTGCAGACGACGTAGCATGTTCAGCACCCCGTACAGCGCGCCGGTGGGCTCGCCGGCCTGGTTGCGCAGGTCGGGCAGGGCATGGAAGGCGCGGTAGAGATAGGACGAACCGTCCACCAACAACAAGAGAGGCATAACGTGACGGAAAGCGAAAAACTGGTGATGGGTGTCGAGACCGAGGCCCTGCTGAAGAACACGACGGCCCGCGAGTCGTGGCGGAT
>NZ_LWRX01000190.1:0-28375 GCF_001683835.1 Ralstonia sp. RL
GGCGCCGTCGTAGTTGCAGGTGATGGTGCCGGCGCCGATGTTCACGCGCGAGCCGACCGTCGCATCGCCCACATAGGCGAGGTGGTTGGCCTTGCTGTGCGCCGCCACCTGGCTGTTCTTCACCTCGACGAAGTTGCCGATATGCACGTCTTCGGCCAGCTCGGTGCCGGGGCGCAGGCGCGCGTACGGCCCGATGCGCGAATCGGCACCGACCTTGGCCTGTTCGATATGGCAGAACGGCAGGATCTCTGCGCCGGCCTCGATGACGGCATCGCGGATCACCGCATTGGCGCCGATGTGCACGCCATCGCCCAGCGTGACGTTGCCTTCAAAGATGCAGTTGACGTCGATCACCACGTCGCGGCCGCACGTGAGCTTGCCGCGCACGTCGATGCGCGCCGGGTCGACCAGCGTCACGCCATCTTCGAGCAGCTGCTGCGCGAGGTTGCGCTGGTGAATGCGCTCCAGCTCCGCCAGCTGCACCTTGCTGTTCACGCCGAGCGTTTCCCACTCGGCCAGCGGATGGGCGGACGTGATGGGCACGCCTTCGCTGGCGGCGCGCTCGATCACGTCGGTCAGGTAGTACTCGCCCTGCGCGTTGTCATTGGACAGCGTGGACAGCCACGCCTTCAGCTTGGCCGTCGGGCACACCAGGATGCCGGTGTTGACCTCGTGGATGGCGAGTTGCGTTTCGTTGGCGTCCTTCTGCTCGACGATGCGCGTGATGCGGCCGGCGGCGTCGCGCACGATGCGGCCGTAGCCGGTCGGGTCGTGCAGGTGCACGGTCAGCACGCCCAGGTGGTTGTGACCGGCCGCGTCGACGAGAGCGTGCAGCGTTTCGGCACGGGTCAGCGGCACGTCGCCGTAGAGCACGAGGGTGGGCACGCTTTCGTCAAGCTGGTCCAGCGACTGCATGACGGCGTGGCCGGTGCCCAGTTGCTTGTCTTGCGTGGCGAAGGCGATGTCGGGCGCGCCCACCATCTCGCGCACGCGGTCGCCGCCGTGGCCGACCACCACCACCAGCCGCGTCGGCGACATGGTGCGTGCGGTATCGATGACGTGCGCCAGCAGCGGTTTGCCGGCCAGGGGGTGCAGCACTTTGGGCAGGGCGGAGCGCATGCGCTTGCCCATGCCTGCAGCCAGGATGACGATATTCACAAGGAGATTCCTAGAGTGACTCGAAGCGATAGCCGCGACGGGAATCGGCATGCAACCCAGCACCGGAAACCCATCGCCCGCCACCTCCCCTCACGATGGCCGGGCCGCCTGCAAACCCTTCTGCGGGGCGCTTTTGCGGCGTATAAGACACAGATGGAAAAATTCTAGCATGGGGGCCACCCTCCCCCAGAACCGGTCAAACGGTGGAATTGTTGCAGTTACGCCATTGCCGGGCTGGTTAGCCCGGCGGCTGGTCGTGCGGACGGGCGACACCTTCCGGCGGCACCGGGTGGCGGCTGCGGCCCGTCAGCCGGCGGCGGCTTCGCTCTTGACGGTGGCGTCGCCAGGCTTGCGCTCGAAGCGCACGAACTCGATGCGGTCGTCATGCGAGCCCGCAAACACCAGCGGCGCCTGGTCGTAGGCGGTCTGGCCGAAGAGCGCGTCTTCGCCGATCTTCGCCAGGCCCGTGGTCAGGCCGTTGAAGTCAAACAGTTTGGTATCGGCCAGGTGCGACGGCACCACGTTCTGCAGCGCAGAAAAGATGTTGTCGATGCGGCCCGGCGTCTGACGCTCCCACTCCAGCAGCATTTCCTTGACCTTCTTGCGCTGCAGGTTTTCCTGCGAGCCGCACAGGTTGCACGGGATGATGGGGAATTCCATCGCGCGGGCATAGGAAGCGATGTCCTTTTCCGCGCAATAGGCGAGCGGCCGGATGACGATGTGGTCGCCGTTGTCGGTGGCCAGCTTGGGCGGCATCGACTTCATCTTGCCGCCGAAGAACATGTTCAGGAAGAACGTGTTCACGATGTCGTCGCGGTGATGGCCCAGCGCGATCTTGTTGGCGCCCAGCTCCTTGGCCGTGCGGTAGATCACGCCGCGGCGCAGGCGCGAGCACAGCGAGCACGTGGTCTTGCCCTCGGGAACCTTCTCCTTGACGATCGAATACGTGTCCGCCTCGACGATCACATATTCCACGCCCAGCTTCCTCAGGTACGTGGGCAGCACGTCTTCCGGAAAGCCGGGCTGCTTCTGGTCGAGATTCATGGCGATGAGCTTGAAGTCGATCGGCGCGCGCTTCTGCAACGCCATCAGGATCGACAGCATCGTGTACGAATCCTTGCCGCCGGACAGGCACACGAGGATGGTGTCGCCGTCTTCGATCATCTTGAAGTCGCCGATGGCGCGGCCGACCTGCGACTGCAAGCGGGTTTCGAGGCGGTGGAAATTGTTGGAGAACGTCATGGCATATCGACCCCGCCAGCGCTGAACAATGGCCGGACGGGCGTCAAATCGTGAGGAAAATCAGTATTTTAGCGCGCGCGGAGCGCCCCCTGCAGGGTCGCGTGAACAGGCCTAGAATCGTTTGCCTACCCTTAGCCTGACGGAGACAACGATGCGGATTCTGGTTCTTGGCGCCGGCGGTACCGGCGGCTATTTCGGCGGGCGGCTCGCCCAGGCCGGTGCGGATGTGACGTTTCTCGTGCGCCCCGCGCGCGCGGAGCGGTTGCGCCAGCACGGGCTGGTGATCCGCAGCCCGCAGGGCGACGCGCAGTTGCCCGTGCAGCTCATCACGGCGGACCAGGCGCCCGCCTGGGGCCATGCCGATCTCGTGCTGCTGAGCTGCAAGGCCTATGACCTGGACGACGCCATCACGGCCATTCGCCCGGTGGTGGGCGAGCGCACGGTGGTGCTGCCGGTGCTCAACGGGCTGGCGCATCTGGAACGCCTGGATGCCGCGTTCGGCGAATCGCGCGTGCTGGGCGGGCTGTGCCATATCAGCGCGACGACCGCGCCGGACGGTGCCGTGCTGCATCTGAGCATCGGGCAAGGCCCGGCCGTGCACTCGCTCACCTTTGGCGAGCGCACGCCGCATGCGCCGCGCGAGCGCACCGAGGCCATCCGCGATGTGTTCGCCACGGCCAACTTTGATTCCGTGCTGGCCGAAAACGTCATGCAGGACATGTGGGAGAAGTTTGTCTTCCTCACGTCGCTGGCGTCGATGACGTGCCTGATGCGGGCGACCGTCGGCGAGATCGTCGCGACCGACGAAGGGCGTACGCTGAATGAAGCGATGTTTGCGGCGTGCGAGCAGGTTGCGGCGGCATCGGGTTATCCGATCCGGCAGGCGGCCCGCGAACGTGGGCTGCAGGTGCTGACGCAGGCGGGGTCGCCGTTGACGGCGTCGATGCTGCGCGATCTGGAGAGGGGGACCCGCGTGGAGGCGGATCACATCGTGGGGGATATGTTGCGGCGAGGGCGGACGCTGGGGACGGATGTTTCACTGCTGCGGGTGGCGTTTGCGCATTTGCAGGCTTATCAGCAGCGGGTGTTACGGGCGGCGGGCTGACTGTTTGCTTTTTTTCGCTTTCGGTTCGCCCTTGTTTCACCCCCTTCCGGGGGCGACTCACTTTCTTTGTCTTGCCAAAGAAAGCAAGCAAAGAAAGGCGCGCCAGAGATGGCGACTTCGCCTTGAATTTGTGTCGCGGGGAGGGGAAGGAGCCAAACTCGCTGCGCTCAGACAAGGGCCGTTCCTTTTTCCTCCCCGCAACAGAAATTCAAGGCGCCATCTAGGGCAGGAACATCAACGGCCAAACCGGCAGGGTTCGAGCGTGGGCGCCACGATCTTCTTTACTGCCAGCCGCCGCCGAGGGCTTGCATCAGGGCGGCGGAATCGAGCAGGCGGTCGGCGCGGCTTTGTAGCTGTTGCAGAGCAAGCTGATCGCGCTGACGTTGCGCATCGAGCAGCGCGAGCGTGCTGATGCCGCCCGCGGCATGGCGGGCCTCGGCGGTGCGCAGCGTCTGTTCGGCTTGCTCGGTGGCGGATGCGCGGGCCTGCAAGGTTTGCGCGTCGTTGTGGACGGCGTGCAGCGCGTCGGCGACTTCCTGCAGGCCTTGCAGAACGGTCTGCTTGTAGGCGGCGCCGGCGGCGTCGTAGGCGGCTTCGGCTTCGCGCTGTCTTGCGCGCAGGGTGCCGCCGTGGAAGATCGGCTGGGTCAGCCCCGCGCCGAGATTCCAGATGCTCGATCCGGCGCCGAGCAGGCTGGGAAAGCGCGTGGTTTCCGAGCCAAGACCTGCGGACAGCGTGATGCGCGGGAAGAGATTCGCGGTGGCCACGCCCACGTTGGCGCTGGCTTCGTGCCACATCGCCTCGGCCGCGCGGATGTCGGGGCGGCGCTGGGCGAGCGCGGATGGCAGCGACACCGGCAGCGGGTCAGGCAGATGCAGCGCGTCGAGCGTCGGCAGGTCGGGCAAGCCCGCGCCGGGCTCGCGACCCAGCAGGACCGACAGGCGGTGCCGCTGCTGCGCCGCCTGCTGCATGAGCGGCGGCAGCGTGGCTTCCGTCTGCGCAACCAGCGTGCGCTGCGACAACACATCGACCCGCGCGACACCGCCCAGGCCCAGACGCCGCTCGGTGATGTCGAGCTGCTTGCGCTGCTCGGCGAGCAGTGTCTGCGTGGTGGCGATCTGCGCGTCGAGCGCCGCGATGCGCACCGCCGCCGTCAGGACATTGCCGGCCAGCGACAGGCGCGCCGCTTCCATCTGATAGCGCTGCGTGTCCACCTGCGCGCGCGACGCCTCCAGCGCCCGGCGCACGCCGCCGAACATATCCAGCGCATACGACACCGACAGCGACGCCGAATACAACGTGAACGGCCCCGGCTTGGGCGTGTTGAACCCGAACGCCTCGGGATTCACCTGCTGCCGCATCGCAGACACGGAGCCATCGACCGACGGCCACGCATAACCGAACTGCGCCTGCGCCTCGGCCTGCGCCTGGCGCAAGCGCGCCTCCGCCTGCGCGACGGATGGGCTCGCGCGCAACGCCTCGTCCACCAGCGCATCCAGCGCCGGCGATCGGAACAGGTGCCACCAATCCGCTGGCACATTGGCATCGACCAGATGCTGCGCTTCGCCGCCAACAACGGGCGCGGATGCGGTTTCGCGCGAAACAGGTTGCGCGGAATAGCCGGTAGCCGCAGGCCCAGCGGACGCTTTGAAATCGGGACCGACGGCACAGCCGCTCACAGCCAGCGCGGCAATCAACACCGCCCCAGCCGCCCGCTCGCACCCGTTCAACGCTCGCCGCAACGCCAACAGGTGCCCACCGACGGTTTGGCCGTACCGAGACAAAGAAAGCAAGTCGGCACCGGCTGCGGACGAAACAAGCAATGCACCACCAGCGTCAGCACGTCGAATCCACAGCGTCCACATAGCCACCTCAATCCAACGTCTTCCGATAAAACCGCACCGCCACCCCCAACACCACCACGGTGAAGAGCATCAGCGGCCAGATGCTCGGCCACAACTCCACCCACCCATTCCCCTTGAGCAGGATGCCGCGCGTCAACCGATGGAAATACGTCATCGGCAGCAAGTTCCCGATCACCTGCGCCCATTTCGGCATCCCCACGAACGGAAACATGAACCCCGACAGCAGGATGCTCGGCAGGAAGTAGAAGAACGTGAGCTGCGTCGCCTGCAACTGGTTCTGCGCGAGCGACGACAGCGTGATCCCCACCGTGAGGCTCGCCACGATGAACAGCAGCGCCGCCACATAGACCATCCAAACGCTGCCCACGAACGGCACGTGGAAGATGTAGTACGCGGCCAGCAGGATGATCGTCACCTGCACGAGCCCGATGAAGATGTACGGCACGATCTTGCCGGTCATCACCTCGAGCGGGCGCACTGGCGTGGCCAGCAGGTTTTCCATCGTGCCGCGCTCGCGTTCGCGCGTCATGGCCAGGCCCGTCATCATCACCATCGTCATCGTGAGGATGGTGCCCATCAGGCCGGGGATGATGTTGTACTGCGTGATGCCCTCGGGGTTGTAGAGCCTGTGCAGGCGCACGTCGAACGGCGGCGCGCCGGCACGGGCACCCTCGCCCCCGCCTGCACCGCCTGCCAGCGGCGACAGCGCGCCCTTCATGTCCTTGCTGACCACGCCTTGCACGAGCTGCGGCAGCGAGGCCAGCGCGAGCCCCGTGGCGGCCGGGTCGGTCGCATCGGCCTCGACCAGCAGCGACGGCCGTTCGCCGCGCACCAGCTTGCGCGTGAAGTCGGGCGGGATCGACACCACAAATTGCAGTTGCCCCTTTGCCAGGGCCTCGCGCCCGGCAGTCTCGTCGGGAAGGTTCTGCCGCAGCTCGAAGTAATCGGAGTGCCGCATGCTGGCCAGAAAGCTGCGCGTGAACTCGCTCTGGTCTGCCGCGATCACGCCGGTCAGCAGGTGCTTCGGGTCGGTGTTGATGGCAAAGCCGAACAGGAACAGCTGCATGATCGGGATGCCGATCATCATGGCGAACGTCACGCGGTCACGCCGCAGCTGCAGAAATTCCTTGAGCACCACGCTCCACCAGCGCTGGAACGAGAACCGGTCTGTGCCGAAGCTCATGGCTGCGCTCCGTAGTTGTCGGACGAGCGCTTCATCATGTGGATGAACACGTCTTCGAGCCCCGTGCCGATGGGCTCGGCGCGCACGCCCGATGTCTCGGCGAGACGGCGCAGCGTGGCTTCCAGCGCCTGCGCATCCGCGCCAGTCACGTGCAGCACGGAACCGAACGCGACGGTCTGGTCCACGCCCGGCTGCCCTTCGAGCTTGCGGCCGAGCTCCACCAGATTGCCGCCCGAAACAGACCACGTCGACAGGCGCTGGCTGGCGATCACCTCGTCCGCCGTGCCTTGCGCCAGCAGTTGGCCGTACGCGATGTAGGCGAGCTTGTGGCAGCGTTCGGCTTCGTCCATGTAGTGCGTGCTGACAAGCACCGAGATGCCTTCCGCTGCGAGCCGGTGCAGCTCTTCCCAGAAGTCGCGCCGTGCTTTCGGGTCGACGCCGGCGGTCGGTTCATCGAGCAGCAGCAACTCAGGCTTGTGGAGCATGCACGCGGCCAGCGCCAGGCGTTGCTTCCAGCCGCCCGACAGCGAGCCCGCCAGTTGCCTGGCACGCGAAGCCAGCCCAAGATGCTCCAGGGCGTGGTCCACCACCTCGCGCCGATTGGGCATCTCGTACAGGCGCGCCACGAAATCCAGGTTCTCGCGGATGGAAAGATCATCCCAATACGAGAACCGCTGCGTCATGTAGCCCACGCGGCGCTTGATCTGGGGCGACTCCTTGAGGATGTCGTAACCGAGGCACGTGCCGCTGCCGCTGTCGGGCGTGAGCAGCCCGCACATCATCCGGATCGACGTGGTCTTGCCGCTGCCGTTGGGCCCGAGAAAGCCGAAGATCTCGCCGCGCGCGACCCGCATGGAGAGGTCCTTGACGACGTGCTTGTCGCCAAAGTGCTTGTTCAGGCCGTGCACGTCGATGGCGTAGTCGCCATTGCCGCCGTTGTGCCGATGCGAGGCGTTCATGGCAGCGTCACCTCCACCGGCTGGCCCGGGCGCAGCCTCGGGCCGTCGGCGGCGGCAGGGCGCGCTTCGACCATGAAGACGAGCTTGTCGCGCGTGGTGTTGCTGTAGATGACGGGCGGTGTGTACTCGGCCTCGTTGGCGACGTAGGTGACGGTGGCGTTGATGTCGGCCGCGCAGCCGTCGCAGTGGATGCGTGCGGCCTGCCCCGGCTTGAGCGCGCCCATCACGCCTTGTGGCACGAAGAAGCGTACCTTCACGTTGGCCGGCGGCAGCATGCGCACGACCGGGCTGCCCGCGCCGACCCATTCGCCCTCGCGATACAGCGTGTCGAACACCAGGCCGCCCTGCATGGCCTTCTGCGCCTTCTGATCGAGCCGCCATTGCGCTTGCGCCACCGCCGCGCGCGCGGCTTCCACCTGCGCCGACTGCGCGCGGATCTGGTCCTGGCGCGCCGGCAACTGGGCAATGCGCAACTGGTTGGTCAACTCGCGCACACGCTGCGCATTCGCCTGCGCGGTGGATCGGCTGCTGTCGAGCTGCGCCTGCGCGATGCCGCCCGCACGAAACTGCGCCTCATCGCGCGCGAGCTGCGTGGACGAGAGCTTGTCTGCCGCCACGGCCTGCGCCAGCTGCGCGCGCACGGCGTCCACTTCCGGCACGCGCTTGCCGACATTCAGGTCGGCGAGTTGCGCTTGCGCGGCCTGCAGTTGCGCCTGCGCTTGCTGGCGGGCCGCGGCTTCGTCGACGGATTCCAGCACGAAAAGCGGCGCTCCGGCGTTGACGGTCTGCCCACGCTGCACGCCCAGATGCTCGAGTCGGCCGCCCACCGGCGACGCGACGTAGACGAACTCGCCTTCCACGTAGCCCTGATACGTGTGGTCGTCCTGCTTGGCGCAACCGGTCAATGCCACCGCTGCCGCCGCCAACCACCCTGCCCTGCCGATGTACGACCCCTGCCGCATGCCGCCCTCCGCCGGATTCGTTCGATGCGTTTGAACTGCCTGAGCTGCCGTACCGCCTAGCTGCGCGGCCTTGTCTTGCGTTTGGTCCTCTTGCCCACGTCGTCCGGCGCGCCGCCGACCGCCCCGATGCCGTGCAGCAGCAGCGCTGCCACGTGTTGGCCGATGTCCTCGTCGGTCACGCGATCGGCCAGCGGCAGGCGGCTCCACAGCGTGCGCGTCGCGAAGGGCAGCATCGCCAGGCCAATGAGCGACACCATCACCAGCGGCGGCTGCAGCGCCGGGTTCACCGCACCGGCCGCCTGCGCGCGGGCAATGCGATCAACCAGCAAGGTCGCGCGCTCCAGTGCGATGCGTGCGAACACCCGTTCGCGCAGCTGGCCGCCTTCGCTCGCGATCTCGCGGATCCACAGCGTCGGAAACCA
Source organism: Ralstonia sp. RL (assembly GCF_001683835.1). NCBI lineage: Bacteria > Pseudomonadati > Pseudomonadota > Betaproteobacteria > Burkholderiales > Burkholderiaceae > Ralstonia > Ralstonia sp. RL. Next base: position 8,897 of record NZ_LWRX01000190.1, read on the forward strand.
CGGCGTGGCCGCCGCCACCGCAACCATGCGCCGCGCAACGCCGGCCACGGTCTGCGCGAGATCCGCCTGGCCGGTGTCGCTGGCCAGGATCGCCAAGGCCGGGCCCGTCACCTCGTCGATGAGCGGACGGATGCGGGCCTCGACCACCGCGTCGAGCAACTGGTCGCGCGTCTTGAAGTGGTAATGCACCATGGGCGCCGTCACCCCGGCTTCACGCGCGATTGCGGCAAGCGTGGTGGGGCCCACGCCATCCTGCGCAAACAGCGCGACGGCGATATCGAGCAAGCGGTCACGCAGGTCATCCTGGGACGGCCCCCTGGGCCGGCCTGGGCCGCGCGGAGAAGGTGTGCGCGTCGTCATGGCGTGAATATTAATCTGTCAATTAATTTATGCAAGGCGCGGCAGCGTCGCTTGCGGATCGCCCGGTCGCGGCGCATGCTGAACGGGATGCCGTGCTCGCTCGACTCTCCTGCCCCTGCCATGCCGACCTCCGCCCGCGCCTTGTTGCAACGCCTGCATCTCGATAGCCTCATCGACAGCACGGGGCCGCTGCAGGCGCGTTCGCCCATCGACGGTGCGGTGCTCGCGGGCGTGCCGGCCATGACGGCGGACGACGCCGATCGCATCGTCGCGCAGGCGCACTCCGCATTTCAGGCGTGGCGCACCGTGCCCGCACCGCGCCGCGGCGAACTCGTGCGCCTGCTGGGGGAGGAACTGCGCACGCACAAGGAAGACCTCGGCGCGCTCGTCACGCTGGAGGCCGGCAAGATCACACAGGAAGGCCTGGGTGAGGTGCAGGAGATGATCGACATCTGCGATTTTGCCGTGGGGCTGTCGCGCCAGCTGTACGGGCTGACCATCGCGAGTGAGCGGCCCGCGCATCGCATGATGGAGACGTGGCACCCGCTAGGCCCGTGCCTCGTCATCACGGCATTCAACTTCCCGGTGGCGGTGTGGTCGTGGAATGCGGCGCTGGCCCTGGTGTGCGGCGACCCGGTCATCTGGAAACCATCAGAGAAGACGCCGCTGACGGCGCTGGCCGTTGAGCGCCTGTTCCTGCGCGCCTGCCAGCGCTTTGGCGAAGCGCCGCCGCACCTCGCGCAAGTCGCGATCGGTGAACGCGGCCTGGGCGAAGCGCTCGCGCATCACGCCGGCATTCCGCTCATCTCGGCCACAGGCAGCACGGGGATGGGGCGGGCGGTGGCGCAAGCCGCTGCACCGCGCTTTGCGCGCACGATTCTCGAGCTCGGCGGCAACAACGCGGCCATCGTCTGCGCCAGCGCCGACCTGCCCCTGGCCGAACGCGCCATCGCCTTCGCAGCGATGGGCACGGCGGGGCAGCGTTGTACGTCGCTGCGGCGGCTGTTCGTGCATCGGTCGGTGTACGACACGCTCGTGCCGCGGCTCGTGACGCTGTACGAACGCGTGCGCGTGGGCGATCCGCGCGACGCCGATACGCTGGTCGGCCCGCTCATCGACGCGCAGGCGCATGCGCGCCTGCAGGCCGCCTTGGCACGCGCCCGCGCCGAAGGCGGCACCGTGCATGGCGGAGACCGCGTGGATTGTGCGTTCGGCAGCGAGGCGTACTACGTGCGCCCCGCCCTCGTCGAAATGCCGGCGCAGCGTGGCGTGGTGTGCGAGGAGACCTTCGCACCCATCCTCTACGCCATGCCGTTCGACACGCTGGACGAGGCCATCGCACTGAACAACGCCGTGCCGCACGGCCTGTCGTCGAGCATCTTCACGCTCGACATGCGCGAGGCCGAGCGTTTCATCTCGGCCACCGGCAGCGACTGCGGCATCGCCAACGTCAACATCGGCCCGAGCGGCGCGGAAATCGGCGGCGCGTTCGGCGGCGAGAAGGACACCGGCGGCGGCCGCGAAGCCGGATCCGACGCGTGGAAAGCCTACATGCGCCGCGCCACCAACACCGTCAACTACGGCACGGCGCTGCCGCTCGCGCAGGGCATCCGGTTCGACGTCGATTAGGAACAGGCCCCACGCCGCACGCCCTACGCCGGGGTGGCCCCCGCATCCAGCTGCGCCAGCCGCACCAGCAGCCGATCCTGCGCCTCGCTCGGGAAGCTGGACGTCCGGCGCACGGCGAACACAGTGTTGAGGCAGCGCCGCGCGACGATGGGCCGCACCACACGCAAGCGCCCGCGCTCGACCGCATCGCGAATGCCGTGCAGCGGCAGCACCGACCACCCCACGCCGGCCTCCACCAGCGTGCTCACCTCTTCCAGGTCCGACACGTGATGCGCGCTGACGGTGGTCTCGGGCAGGCGCCGGAACAGCGCCTTGAACCACAGGCCGTACACGGCATCGGACTCGTCGTACGTCACGAACGGCAGCGCCGCGCAGTCGGCCAGGGTGCGCGGAGCGCCGTGCTCGCGTAACGCGCGGGCGCTGCACGCGAGCACGAATTCCTCGGTGTACACGGCGTGGTGCTGGAACAGCCGCGAGGTGCGCGGCGTGTAGACGAAGCCGAGATCGGCGCGGCCGGATTCCACGTGAGCGAACACCTCGTCGTCGCTGCCGAAGGTGAGCTCGAGGCGCACGTCGTCGAGCAACGGCGCGTCGGATTCGGGCGACGGCGTGACCAGTGCGGGCATCAGCACGTAGCGGCCGAAGCTGGAGCCGCTCGCCAGCTTGAGCGAAACGCGCTCGACCTCGCCGCTGTGCAACGCAGCGCGCAGCTCGTCCAGACCCGCAAAAGCATCGCGGCACCAAGCGCGCACCGAGGTGCCCGCACGCGTGAGCACCAGCTTGCGCCCCGAGCGCTCGAACAGCGGCACGCCCAGCCACTGCTCCAACTGCCGCATCTGGTACGACAGCGCAGGCTGCGACACGGCCAGGCGATCGGCTGCGCGCACGAAGCTGCCCTCGTTGGCAACCGTCAGGAAGCTATGCAGATAGCGCAAGGGCGAATGCGACATGAGCGGAGAAATCCTCGTCGATCCATCAAATTTTTGGATCGAAAAACGAAAAACATTCGATTTGATTTCAAGTCTGTCAGATCGCACAATCCGCCGCAACAACGCGATGGAGGCCATCATGACGACCGCAATGCAACATCCGAGCTACGCATTGGAAGACCGTTATGGCGCACGCAACTACGCGCCCTTGCCCGTCATGCTGGAGCGCGGGGAAGGCGTGTGGCTGTTCGACACCGATGGCCGGCGGTACCTGGACATGATGTCGGCGTACTCGGCGGTCAGCTTTGGGCATTCGCACCCCAAGCTCGTGGCCGCGCTGGTGGAGCAGGCCGGCCGCCTGACGCTGACCTCGCGCGCGTTCCACAACACCGAGCTCGGCCCCTTCCTGGCTGACGTCTGCCGCGTCACGCGCATGGACCGCGCGCTGCCGATGAACACGGGCGCCGAGGCCGTCGAAACCGCCATCAAGGCCGCCCGCAAATGGGCGCGCGACGTGAAGGGCCTCGCGCCCGATGCGGCCGAGATCATCGTCTTCGACAACAACTTCCACGGCCGCACCACGACGATCGTCGGGTTCTCCTCGCATGACCAGTACCGCTACGGGTTCGGGCCGTTTGCCGCGGGCTTCCGGCGCATTCCGTTCGGCGATGCCGATGCACTGCGCGCCGCCGTCGGTCCGAACACGGGCGCCATCCTCATTGAACCGGTTCAGGGCGAAGGCGGCATCGTCGTACCGCCGCCGGGCTACCTGAAGCTTGCGCGCGAACTCGCCACGCAACACAACGTGCTGCTCGTCTGCGATGAAGTGCAAACCGGCCTGGGCCGCACCGGCGATGTGCTCGCAAGCTGGCACGAAGGCGTCGAGGCGGACCTGGTGGTGCTGGGCAAGGCACTCGGCGGCGGCATGGTGCCGGTATCGGCCATTGCCGGCCGGGAGGCGGTCATCGGCGTGTTCCAGCCAGGCGACCATGGCTCCACGTTTGGCGGCAACCCGCTGGCGGCGCACATCGGCCGTGCGGCACTCGCTTTGCTGATGGAAGAGCAACTGCCGCAGCGTGCGGCGCGCGTGGGCGACGCGTTCATCCGCGAATTGAAGGCGCTCATCGGCCACGGCGTGCGGCAGGTGCGCGGACGCGGCCTGATGATCGGCCTGCAGCTTGACGCCGACATCGACGCGCACGACTTCGCGTTTGCGCTGGCCGAACGCGGCGTGCTGACCAAGGACACCTACGGCAACGTGGTGCGCCTGACGCCGCCGCTGGTGATCGGCGAGGCGGAACTCGCGCTGGCGCTGGAGGCGATCCGCGCCACGCTGGCCGGCTGGCCGCGACGCAAGGCAGCTTGACCACGAAATACCAAGGGGAGTGACATGACCATCATCGACCTGATCGGCGCGGCCATCGGCTGCGGCGCGCAAGACGACGGCTGCAAGCACGGCCCGCGCGCGCTGATCCATGCGGGCGCCCTGGCGCGGCTGCAGGCGCCTGGCACGCATGCCGACCTGGCCCACGACATCGAGCTGGCCACGTCGGCAGGGCACAACCGTGCAGCGCGGCTCGCGACGCTGCCCGGCGTGGCGGGCTTCTCGCGCGCGCTGGCCGATGCCACCGCGCACAGCGTGCACGCCGGCCATGTGCCCGTCGTCGTCGGTGGAGACCATTCGTGCGCGATCGGCACGTGGTCGGGCGTGGCAAACGCGCTGCGTCCGCAAGGCGCGCTCGGCCTCATCTGGATCGATGCGCACCTCGACAGCCACACGCCGCAGACCAGCGAATCCGGCGCCATCCACGGCATGCCGCTGGCCGCCCTGCTCGGCCACGGCGCACCGGCCCTCACGCAGATCCGCGACGCCGAGCCCAAGCTGCTGCCGCAGCACGTCGTGGTCGTCGGCGCACGCAGCTACGAGCCGGCCGAGCGCGCGCTGCTGGGCCAGCTGGGCGTACGCGTCATCGACGCCGCAGAGGTGGCGCGCACCGGCCTGCGCGCTGTCATGGCCGAAGCGACCCGCGTGGTCACCTCGGGCACCGTCGCCTTCGGCGTCACGCTGGACCTGGACGCCTTCGATCCTGCCGTTGCACCGGGCGTCGGCACCCCCGAAATGGACGGCCTCACCGCGCACGGCATGACCCAGGCGCTAGCCGCCTGCGCCCGCGACCCCCGCTTTGCCGCATTCGAACTCGTGGAGTACAACCCGCGCCACGACAAGGGCGGGATCACCGCGCAGCTTGCGCTGGACCTGCTAGGCAGCGTAGCGGGCGCATTGCACGCCCAGCGCCGCGAATACGCGACGGCGGCTTGAACCGCTATCAAAAAAGCGCACCGCCAACGCGCGCACACAGACGGTGTGGCCGTACCCTGCCCTATGCGGCGCCTTGAATTTCTGTTGCAAGGAGGAAAAAGGAAGGGAAACTGTCTGAGCGCGGCGAGTTTTTCCCTTCCCCTCCTTGCGACATAAATTCAAGGAGTCTTTCGCCGCATCGGGCGCGCCTTTCTTTGGTTACTTTCTGTGGCAAGACAAAGAAAGTGACTCAGCCCCGGCAGGGGATGAAACAGAGAACGCACCAACAACAACAAAAACAGCCGCTCAGGCCTGGTCCTTGATGCGGAACACCTCCACCCCCACCGACTCACAATCCGGATACACATCCGGCTTCTCCGTCGACACCCGCGCCGCGAGCACATGCGGATGCTTCAGCATCGCATCGAGCACGTCATCGCACAGCGTCTCCTGCAAGTGGATATGCCCCTGCGCCATGCGCCGCGCCACCGTCTCGCGCATGAAGTCGTAATCCACCACCTCGTGCAGCTTGTCCTGCGTGGGCGACGAATACTCCAGCGGCACGTACAGCTCGATGTTGATCAGGACGCGCTGCTCGCCCTTCTTCTCGAATTCATGCACGCCGATGTTGATCTGCACTTCGTAGTTGCGCAGAAACATGCGACGGCAATGCGACAGGCGCGGGTGGGATAGCAGGGAAAGCATGGAAGCGTCCGGGGGAAAGATCATTCGGTGAGGAACATCACGTCGCGGGCGAGCGGCATCAGGTGCTGGCCCCCGTCGACGAACAGGGTGGTGCCGGTGACGGCGCGCGCGGTGGCCAGGTAGCAAACCGCCTCGGCGATGTCTTCCGGCGTGGACGACTGCCCCAGCGGCGTCATCTGGTGTGCGCGCGCAAACCCGCCCTGCGACTGATCGCCCGACACCATCGTGATGCCCGGCGCCACGCCCACCACGCGCAGCGTCGGGGCGAGTGCCTGCGCCAGCTGCATCGTGGCCGTGGACAGCGCCGCCTTCGACAGCGTGTACGAGAGGAAATCGGGGTTCAGGTTGTCGAGCTTCTGATCCAGCAGGTTGATGACCACGCCGCGCGGGGCATGGCTGTCCGGCTGCGCGGCCACCAGCGCTCGATGCAGCTCGCGCGAGAGCAGCAGCGGCGCCGCCACGTTCGTGCGCATGTGGGTGTCGAGCGACGCGTAGCTGAAGCTCGTCGCCACGTCGTACTGGAACAGCGAGGCGTTGTTCACCAGGCACGTGGGCGTACCGAGCGCAGCGATGCAGTCGGTGATGAGGCGGCCGGCGGCGGCTTCGTCCGACAGGTCGGCCTGGAGCACGGCGGCGCGCCGGCCCATGGCGACGATCTCGGCGGCCACGGTGTCGGCCTCGGCGCGCGAGCGGTGGCAGTGCACGGCCACATCCCAGCCGTTGCGGGCCAGGGCCAGGGCGATCACGCGGCCCACGCGGCGCGCAGCGCCCGTGACCAGGGCGATGCGACGCTGTGTGGTGGATTCGGCGTTCGGTTGAGTCGGCGTCTGCGCCATTGTTTACAATCCGGCGATGAGCAAAACCGTGAGTTTACCGCTTCCCAACGAGGCGGCGCAGGCGCAGTCCGCGCGCCTGTTCGCCCGGATCGCCGATGCCATCGCGGCCGCCGGCGGCTGGCTTCCGTTCGACCGCTACATGGAACTGGCGCTCTACGCGCCGGGCCTGGGCTACTACAGCGGCGGAGCCGCCAAGTTCGGGCGGCGCGTGGAAGACGGCGGCGACTTCATCACCGCGCCGGAACTGACGCCATTCTTCGGCCGCACCATGGCGCACCAGGTCGCGCAGGTGCTGCGCGTGCTGCCGGAGGGCCAGCGCCACGTGCTGGAATTTGGCGCCGGCACCGGCAAGCTGGCCGCCGACATCCTCACCGAACTCGATGCGTTGGGCGTGCGGCCCGACAGTTACGGCATCGTCGAATTGTCCGGCGAACTGCGACAGCGCCAGCAGCAACGCCTGGCCGCGCTGGGCGCGGAATTCAGCGCGCTCGCCCACTGGCATGACACGCTGCCCGCGCCGTTCACCGGCGTGATGGTCGGCAACGAAGTGCTCGACGCGATGCCCGTGTCGCTGTGGGCACGCCGCGGGGGCGTATGGCACCGGCGCGGCGTGGTCCTCGATGCGCAGCATGGCCTGCAGTGGGAAGACCGCCCCGCCGATCCGTCCGAGGTGCCGGCCAAACTCGCTGCGCTGCCCGGCGCGCACGACATCGTCACCGAATCGCACGAAGCCGCCGAGGGCTTCATCCGCAGCACCGGCGCGGCGCTTGCTCGCGGCCTGCTGCTGCTGATCGACTACGGATTCCCCGCTGCCGAGTACTACCACGCGCACCGCGCCGACGGCACGCTGATGTGCCACTACCGCCAGCACGCGCACGATGATCCGTTCTGGCTGCCCGGCCTGCAGGACATCACCGCGCACGTCGATTTTTCGGGGATTGCCCAGGCGGGGCAGGAGGCGGGGCTGGAGCTGCTCGGCTACACGAGCCAGGCGCGCTTCCTGTTGAGCGCGGGCGTCGGCGAGCTGCTGATGACGCTCGACCCGTCCGACCCGATGCAGTTCCTGCCGGCGGCCAACGCGGTGCAGAAGCTGCTCTCGGAGGCCGAGATGGGTGAGCTGTTCAAGGCGATTGCCCTGGGCAAGGGCATCGATGCGGCGCTGCCCCTGATCGGCTTCGGCAACGCCGACCGCTCTGACCGCCTAGGCTGACGCCGCCTTGCTGGATTGCGACGACTGGGCGGTCATGGCGCGCTCGGTCTGCTCGGCTTCATAGCGGCCGATCGTGCCGCGCATCCACCACAGCAGCGCCAGGCCCGGGAAGGCAAACGCCACCGTCATCAGATAGAACGCGGGCCAGCCGTAGGCCTCCACGAGGTAGCCGGAGGTCGGCCCCACATACACGCGACCGATCGAGGCCAGCGCCGACAGCAGCGCGTACTGCGTCGCCGAGAACGACCGGTTGCATAGCGCCATCAGCAGCGCCACGAAGGCCGCCGTGCCCATGCCGCCGCAGACGTTCTCGACGCCGATGGCCACCGCCATCGTCCAGAGGTGCTGCGGCGTGACGGCCAGCACCCAGTACCCGAGGTTCGACACCGCCTGCAGCACGCCGAAGAGCAGCAGCGCGCGCACCAGCCCCAGCCGGACCATCAGCGTGCCGCCGTACAGCGCACCGACGATGGTCGCCGCCAGCCCCAGCGTCTTGTTGACGATGCCGACCTCGCCGGCGGAAAAGCCGACGCCGCGGATCAGGAACGTGGTCGACAGGCTGCCTGCAAACGCATCGCCGAGCTTGTACAGCACGATCAGCGCGAGCAGCGCCCAGGCCCCGCGGCGCGAGAAGAAATCCTTCAGCGGGCCGACGACCGCTTCCTGCAGGCTGCGCGGCGGCCGCGCCGACACGTCGGGCTCGGGCGACCACAGCGTCGTGACGATGCCCAGCGCCATCAGGCCGGCCATCAGCAGGTACATGTTGCTCCAGCCCATCACGCGATCGGCCAGCCACAGCGCAAGGCCGCCCGACACGAGCATCGCCAGCCGGTAGCCGAGCACCTTCACGGCCGCGCCGACGCCGCGCTCGCTCGTGTGCAGCACATCGGTGCTGTACGCATCGAAGACGATGTCCTGCGACGCCGACAGAAACGCCACCAGCACCGCCAGCCCCGCCAGCGCCCACAGCGCGGCGTGCGGCGGCGTGAACGCCATGGCGGCAATCGATGCCACGAGCCCCGCCTGCGTGAGCACGAGCCAGCCGCGGCGCCGGCCCATGAGCGGCGGCGTGAAGCGGTCCATCAGCGGCGCCCACAGAAACTTGAAGATGTACGCCTGCCCCACGAGCGAGAACAGCCCGATCGTGCGGATATCCAGCCCCTCCACCGTCATCCAGGCCTGCAACGTGCCGGAGGTCAGCGCCAGCGGCAGCCCGGAGGCAAAGCCCAGCAGCAGCATCGCCCCGATGCGGCGGTTGCGGAAAACGTCGAGGTAGTCGTGATAGGTCATGCGGCGGGCTGAATGCGGTCGGCGGTCGGCGGGCGGGGTGCGGGTTGCCACGTAGCGTGGCGCGGCGCGTTGGCCGATATTATGTCGCAGTCGATTCGGCCTCCTGCCTTTATGTCGCGCTGCTCTCGTTCCGTGTTGCTGCTGGCCGGCCTGGTGCTTGCCACCTGGGCCACCGCCATGGACGGCCCGCTGCCGGTGCCGGCCGACGGCGTGAGGCTCGAAGCGCCGACCACCACCTCGCCCAACATCCGCCTCGTCATCCCGGCCGAAGAAATCGACCGGCGCGCCCAGGCCGAATACAGGCAGATCGTCGAGAACGCCGCGAAGGAAGGCGCGCTCGCGCCAGACACCGTGCCGGACCTCATCCGCATCCGCGCCATCGTCAAGCGGCTGATTCCGCAGGCGCCGCGCTGGAACCCCGACGCCGCGCACTGGCAGTGGCAGATCAACCTGATCGGCGCCAACCAGGTCAACGCGTTCTGTATGCCCGGGGGCAAGATCGCCGTGTTCTCCGGGCTGGTCGAGCAGTTCAGGCTGACGGACGACGAACTCGCCATGGCGCTCGGTCACGAGATCGCCCATGCGCTGCGCGAGCACGCCCGCGCGCGCGCCGGCCAGCGCGAGATCACCAACCTGGGCGCCAACGTCATCTCGCAGCTGTTCGGCTTCGGCAACCGGGGCGATACGGACCTGGGCGAAGGCGCCAAGATGCACCTGCTGGCGTTCTCGCGCGCGGAGGAAACCGAGGCGGATCTCGTCGGCATGGACATCGCCTCGCGCGCCGGCTACGACCCGCGCGCGGCGCTCACGCTGTGGCAGAAGATGGGCTCCATCGGCGGGGCGGAGCAGAAGCAGTTCCTGTCGACGCATCCGTCCGGACGCACGCGCATGGCGGTGCTGTCGCGTCATCTGCCCGAAACGCTGCCGCTGTTTGCCGAGGCCCTGCATATGCCGATGGGGAGGCTGCCGGAATATCGGTCGAATATGCAGTATCTGGGGGCGGCACCTGTTGATAATGGGGATGAGGCGCCGATGCGGCCAATGGTGCGGCGATAGATGACCAAATGATCATAATCAGCCGATGAAAAGACGAATGCCCACGCATTCCGTATTCCGCTGCAAAAGCGGGGGCCCGCGAACGCCCATCCTTTCGAGGGGAAACCGGTTTTCGTAAGGAAATCCTAAGGAGACAATTTGGCCCTGCTTGTACCCTGCGCGCGCAGCATTTCTGCTGCCAATACATCCTCACAAAATCAGGGATACGGAAATAATGAACGCATGGGGCAAGGGGTTTACGAGTATCGCGTTGGCTTGCGTATTGAGCGCCTGCGGCGGCGGAGACGGTGGCAATGGCGGTGTAGCCGATCCGAACAGCTTTACGCTTAGCGCCACGGTTGGCGGCACCAAGGTGCAATCGTTTAACCTCGGCAGCGGCCAGACGACCGAACTGACGGTCAAGTCGGGGCAAGACCTGCGTCTGGACAGCAGCAGCGACGTCAACTGGAAGTCCGGCGACGCAACGCCCAATACCGAAGTCGCGGTCAAGGGCGCCAGCACGCAGAGCTGGACGGCCGGCCTGAAGAGCCCGCCGGGCGGCACGTTCACGCTGATCGTGACGTCGGCCAAGGACGCGAGCAAGACGGCCAAGGTGACGGTCACGGTGACGCCGCATGAGTACACGGCAGGCACGGCGCAAGTGGGTCGCGTCATCACGTGGAAGGAAACGAGCAACTACGTGGACGGCTCGACCGCGCAGAAGACGCGCGTGAACACCACGGCAGCCGTCGACGCCAACACGGGCATCACGACCGTGACGTCCACCCTGAACAACGTGACGGATGACACGTTCACGCAAGACGCCGACGGCAACCGCCTCAAGCGCACGTTCCCGAACGGCGCCTCGTGCACGTACAACCCCAAGCGCAATCTGCTGAACTTCCCGTTGTCGGTGGGCAAGACGTGGACGTCGGGTTGGCTGTACACCTGTACGGCCGGCTATACGGAAACGGTCAGCATGACCTCGACCGTGGAAGCGTATGAACCGGTCACCACCGATGCCGGCACGTTCAACACGCTGCGCATTCACCATATCGAGACCATTACGAAATCCAACGACGGTCAGCTTCAGAATGGCCCCGCCGGCAACGCAGCCTACGCCATCGACATGCGCTGCTGGTGGGACGTCGCCGGCCAACGCACCGTGAAGTGCGACAACGCCAACACGTATCAGGGCCCGGCCCCGGCGAATTACGTGAAGACCTTCTCGCAGTCGATGACGTCAGTCCAGTAAGCACCGCACGCAGCTTCACCGCTCTACCAGCCCCGCAGCCTTTACTGGCCTCGCGGGGCTTGTTGTTTGTACGGCCGCCTTCGTCCGCCGCGACAACGCCATCCCCGCTACCGTCGCGCCCAGGATCAGCACCGCGCCGCCCGTCTGCATCGGGCTGAACCATTCGCCCAGGACGAGCGCGCCGAGCACCGTCGCCGTCAGCGGGCTGAGCAGCGACAGGAACGTCACGTCTGCGCCGAGCACGCCGATACCGCGCACCCACAGCCAGTAGCCCAACGCCGTGCCGATGACGATGAGGTACGCAAAGCCCACCGCGTTACGCGCCGTGAGCGCGGGCGGCAAGCCTTCCACGAACAGCGCCACCGGCAGCAGCACCAGCCCGCCCAATGCGAGCTGCCATGCCGCCACCGCCAGCGGCGTGCCGATGCGGCCCCAGCGCTCGATGAGCACCGTGCCCATCGCCATCGACAGCGCGGCGGCCAACGAAGCCCCTACGCCCACCGCATCCAGCCGTGCCGCAGGCCCGAGAATCAGCAGCCCCACGCCGACTGAGCCAGCCAGCGCCGCAGCCAGTTGCGCCGGGCGCGGCTTGCGTGCGAGCAGCGGCCAGGCCAGCAGCGCCACCACAAGCGGTTGCGCCGACATGATCGTCGCGGCCACGCCGCCCGGCAGACGCTGCGCCGCCACGAACAAGAGCGCAAAGAACAGCCCGATGTTGGCCAGCCCCAGCACCAGCAACCGCAGCAGCTTGTCGCGCGGCGGCAGGCCCGCGCCGAGCAGCATCAGCAGCACGCCAGCGGGCAGCGCACGCAGCGCGCCCACCAGAAGCGGGTGTCCGACCGGGAGCGTCTGGGTGAAGACGAGATACGTCGTTCCCCACAGCACGGGCGCCAGGGCGGTGATGAGCATCACGGTGAGGCGTTTGAATGGCACGAGGAAGCTCCACGTAACGTTATTTGATATCGAAATAAAAGGCGCTACAAAATTCAGTCCGGAAACCGTCCGCTGAATGCCAGTTCGCTGAGCGGTCGCCGCGGCGTCGGCCGCTCCTGCGGCTGAAGTGCGGCCGGCAACGACGCGACCTCGCCGCGGCGGCCGATGGCGACGCCGATTTCGATGCGGAAGCGCTCCGGCACGCGCAGCGCGGCACGGGCCCGGTCGAAGTCGACGCCCGCCATGCCGCGCGCGTGATAGCCGAGGCTGGCCGCCTGCAGCGCCAGTTGTGCCCACGCGGCGCCGGCATCGAAGCTGTGGCTGCGCGAGGGCACCGCCTGCGCCGGGTCATCGCGGTGGATGAGCGTGTCGGACAGCACAAAGACCAGCGCCGCCGCATGCCGCGCCCAGTCTTCATTCAACGGCACGAGCAGGCTCAGGAACGTTGCCCAGTCCGGATCGCCGCGCCGCGCGTAGAGAAACCGCCACGGCTGATAGTTGTAGGCCGATGGCGCCCAGCGCGCCGCCTCGAGCATGCGCAGCAGATCGGCCTCCGGCATGGGCTGCGCGTCGTAGGCGCGGGGTGACCAGCGCGCCAGAAACAGCGGATCGATCGGATGATCGGCAAGTCGTTCGGTCATGAGGGTCTCGCAATAGGGGTGGGGGATGACGATTGCATCGCACCGGCAAAGCCGATACGATTGCAAGCATCTCGACATAACGTAATTTGATGTCGAAATACTACGATGAGGTCTTCAATGCGTCAAGGTGATCCCACATCCCCACAAGGGGGACCGATGGAGGGCATCCTCGCGCAATGGCGGCGCGAGCGCCCCGACATCGATGCGAGCCCGATGGCCGTTTGCGGCGAAGTCTGGCGCGCCGGTGAGCGGCTGCGCCAGGGCGTGGTCGCGAACGTGGCCGGCGCCGACCTGGACCTGGCCGGCTTTGACGTGCTGCTCACCCTGCGCCGCAACGGCCGCGACCGGGCGCTGTCGCCCTCGGCGTTGGCCAAGGACATGATGCTGTCCACCTCCGCCATGACGAACCGGCTCGACCGGCTGGAAAAGCGCGGCCTCATTGCCCGCAAGACCGACCCGGAAGATCGGCGCGGGCTGCAGATCGTGCTGACTGACGAGGGCTTCGCGCTCGTCGATGGCCTGGTCGCCTCGCACGTGGCAACGGAAGAGCGGATGCTGGCCGCGCTCACCCCGGCCGAGCGCGCGATGTTGCGCGAGTTGCTGGCCAAGATCGGCGGCCCGGCCGGCTGATCGGCACGGCAAGCGCGCCGCCCCCCTTAAGAAGACGGGTCGCACGCCCGCCCATTCCTCTTTACGATGACGCTCCATGCACGCGCGTGGCGTGCCGATGCGGAGGAACTTGTGAGCCTGGCTGTCCTGTGTGTGCTGGTGATCGTGGCAGCGGTGTGTGCGGCGCGTGGGCGCCGCCGGGCTGCGCGTGGCTTGGCGGCGGTATCGGCGGTGCTGGTCGTGGCGGTCGGCTGCGGCGCGGTGCCTGCGTGGCTGCTGGACTCGCTCGACAAGCCGTTCGAGAACGAAGCCCGCATTCAATGGGGCGCCCGCAACGCCATCGTGCTGCTCGGCGCGGGCACGTTCCGCGTGGGCGGGCGGGTCGAGCCGAGCCTGTTCTCGTACCCGCGCGTGGTGGAAGCGGCGCAGTTGTACCAGGCCTGCCGCAAGTCAAACGGCGACTGCAAGATCCTCGTCAGCGGCGGAGATGCGCGCCACCACGGCGAACCCGAGGCCACCGTCTACGGCCGGGAGCTGGTCGCGCTCGGCGTTGACCGCGCCGACGTGCTCATGGAGCCGAAGAGCATGAACACGTGGCAGAACGCGCAGTTCTCGCGCGCCGTTCTTGGCGAATACGCGCCGGACCGCACGGTGCTCGTGTCGTCTGCCATCCATCTGCGGCGCAGCCTGCTGTATTTCGCGCACTTCGGCATGACGCCCATCCCGGTGCGCGCCGATGACCTGCAGGCCACCGCGTCGCCCCTGCCGCTCGCGTACAACTTCACGCTGACGGACTACGCGCTGCACGAGTGGATCGGCATTGCGCGGTATCACGTCTACAACGCCCTCGGCTGGAACCCGGCGCGCATCCACCCCGGCGACGCCTGAGCCGCCGATCGCACCTTGCCGCCACGGCGCCCTGCCGCTATAAGAGAAGGCTCGCCGCTCTTCCCCCGACATCAGCATGCGCGATATCAGAACGCTCGACCTGAACCTGCTCAAGGCCCTCGATGCCTTGCTGGATGAGCGAAACGTCACGCGCGCGGCGGCGCGGCTGGCGATCACGCAGCCGGCCATGAGCGGCATGCTGACGCGCCTGCGCGAGAGCTTTGGCGACCCGCTGTTCGTGCGCACGCAGCGCGGCGTCGTCCCCACCCAGCGCGCGCTGGAACTGACCGGGCGCGTCAAGCAAGTCCTCAGCGAAATCGATGCGCTGCTTCAGCCGTCCGTGTTCGATCCGCAGACCGCGGAGCTCACCGTCTCCATCGCCGCCACCGACTACGGGCTGCGCGCGGTGGTCGTCCCCTTCCTGCGCGCGCTCAGCCAGCACGCGCCGCGCATCCGCGTGGCGGCGCGGCCGGCCGAGTACGCACTGACGAAGGCCCAGCTCGAGCGCGGCGAAGTCGACCTCGCCCTGCTCACGCCCGAGCGCACGCCGCCAGACCTGTACGCGCGCCACCTGTTCGATGAGCGCTACGTCTGCGCGCTGCGTCGCGACCATCCCGACGCGCACGGCAGCACGCTGCCTCTCGACCGCTTCTGCGCACTCGACCACGCGCTCGTCTCCTACGCCGGCGGCGATTTCACGGGCGCCACCGACGACGCACTGGCCAGGCTCGGGCGTGCGCGCCGCGTGTCGCTCTCGGTGGCGAGCTTCCTGATCCTGCCCGAAGTCCTGCGCGCGACCGACCTGGTGGCCGTGGTGCCCCGCCGGCTGGTGACGGAGGCAGACGGGCTGGCGCTGCTCGATCCGCCGATCGAGATCCCGGGTTTCACCAAGGTCATCGCCTGGCATGCGCGCACGCACCTGCACCCGGGCCATCGGTGGCTGCGCACGCTGCTGTTCGAGACCTGCGGCACATCCGATGCCGCGCCCTCGCGGCCCGATGTGTGCGTCCGCGAGCGCGCCTGAAGCGCGCACAACACGTCAATTACGCGGTGAACAAGCGCACGACGCTGGTCATGTTGGCCTGGCCCAGCCCGCGCGACATGGCTTCTCGGAAAACGCCCCGCGCGGCTGCCAGCACGGGCGCCGCCTCGGCTGAACCCGCCGCGTCCACGGCATAGCCGAAATCCTTCTCGATCAGCGAGACGGGAAACTGCGGCGCGAAATTGCCCGCCAGCATGGAATCCGTCAGGCGCGTGGCCACGGGGCTCCACACAGGCGTGGCGGCAACGGCCTGCAACGCCTGCGCGGCATCGGCGCCGCAGCGCTTCAGCATCCCGATCAGCTCGGCCAACACGGCCAATTGGGCGCCGAGCAGCGCATTGGTCGAGAGCTTGACCAGCGCGCCGGCCCCGAGCGGGCCGACCCGGTGCACGGCCGCTCCCATCGCCTTCAATACCGGCTCCGCCAGCTCGGCCGTGGCGGGCTCGCCGCCCACGAGGTAGATCAGCTGCGCGGCGTCGGCCTGCGGCAGCGAACCGGCCACGGGCGCTTCGAGCAGCTTGACGCCCTTGTCCATCGCAGCCGCGCCCAGCGCCTTGACCCAATCGGGCGACAACGTGGAGCTTTCAATCGCAACGGTGCCCGCCGCCATGCCGGCCAGCGCGCCGGTTTCGGGCGCCAGCCAGACTTGGCGCGATGCCGCGTCATCGCGCAGCATCGTCACCACGAAGGCGGCGCCGGCAGCGGCCTCACGCGGCGTCTGCGCGACCTTGGCGCCGGCGGCGGCCAGCGCGGACGCAGCCTCGGGCGAACGGTTCCACACCGTGAGGTGGTGGCCAGCGCGAACGAGGTTCAGCGCCATGCGGGAGCCCATCGCTCCCAGGCCCAGGAATGCAATCTCTGCCATGGGGTTCTCTCCTGTGTGCAAACGCGTCGGGACCGCGCTGGCCCCGTGTCGCCCGGCATGATGCGCGTGCCGCAATGATCGATCCAATCGTCATTGCAGATGGCGGTCATTGCCTCCTCTGATATCAGCGCGGCAGGCAAGCCCCAAAGAAAAACGCGCCCGAAGGCGCGTTCCTGTTGATTCGGTCGCGTGCCGATCAGCTCGCAAAGCCGGGCGCAGCCTCGCGCACGGCATGGGCGGCGCCTTCCTCGGGAATCGGCGCTTCCACATGCAGGCTCGTCGCCTCGTCCACGCCCAGGTGCACGTTCATGCATTGCACTGCTGCGCCGGCCGCGCCCTTGCCCAGGTTGTCCAGACGCGCGGTGACGACCATGCGCTCGTCCGAACCGAACACGAACAGGTCGGCGCGGTTGGTGTCGTTGGCGCCCTGCACATCGAAGAAGCCGTTGTCGAGCGTCGCAACGTTGTCGGCCGGCGCCACGCGGATGAACTGCTCGCCCTGGTAGTAATCGGCCAGCACACGGGCGATGTCGGTCGGGCTCACCTTGCGCGCCAGGTGCTGCGGATGCAGGCCGATCGTCACGGCCAGGCCCTTGAAGAAGTTGCCGACGACCGGCGTGAAGATCGGCGCGAGGCTCAGGCGGCTCTGCACGCGCATCTCCGGCAGGTGCTTGTGCGCCAGGGCCAGCGCGTACGGGCGCGGGCTGTCGAGCTTCGGGTTATCGGCGGCCAGGTAGTCGGCGATCATGGCCTTGCCGCCGCCGCTGTAGCCGGTGAGCGAGAACGCCGTGACCGGGTAGTCGGCCGGGACGATGCCCGCATCCACCAGCGGGCGCATCAGCAGCACGAACGCGCTGGCGTGGCAGCCCGGCACGGCGATGCGCTTGGTGTTGCGCAGGCGCTCGCGCTGGCCCTGGGCCAGTTCGGGCAGGCCGTAGACCCAGTCGTCCGACGTGCGGAACGCGGTGCTGGCGTCGATGATGCAGGTGTTCGGGTTGTTGACCAGCGAGACGGCCTCGCGCGAGGCGACATCCGGCAGGCAGAGGAATGCAACATCGGCGGCATTCAGGAATTTGGCGCGCTCGGCTGAATCCTTGCGCTTGTCTTCGGCGATGCGCAGCAGCTCGATATCGTCGCGCTGCGACAGATAGTCGAGCAGGCGAAGGCCGGTGGTGCCTTCCTGACCGTCGACGAAAACCTTGAATGCCATGGTGATCTCGCTAAAAAACTGGGGGCCAAAGACAACGCCGGCAAGCGGTGCCGGCGCGTGAGGTTTGCATTGTAGCGGCTGACGAAGACATTTCCGCGGCAGCGCTATGAAGTGACTTCGATGCCGCTTACCAGTGCGGCTTCGTGTCGTAATCGATCGTCAGCGGCGCGTGGTCGCTGAACTTGATGTCCTTGAAGATCGACGTGCGGCGCGCGGTGGCGGCAATGCCCGGCGTGGCGATCTGGTAATCGATACGCCACCCGACGTTCTTTGCATACGCCTGGCCGCGGTTGCTCCACCAGGTGTACTGCTCGGGGCGCGGGTCGAGCGTTCGGAACACATCCACATAGCCGACCTCGTCGAACAGCTTGGTCAGCCACGCGCGCTCTTCGGGCAGGCAGCCGGAGTTCTTCTGGTTGCCCTTCCAGTTCTTGATGTCGATTTCCTTGTGGACGATGTTGACGTCGCCGCACAGCACGACCTCGCGGCCCTTTTCGTGGCGCAGGTCCTTGAGGTGCTCCATGAACAGGTCCATGAAGCGGAACTTGGCCTGCTGGCGCTCTTCGCCGCTGGAGCCCGACGGCACGTAGACCGAGATGATCGACAGCTTGCCGTAGCGGGCCTCGACGTAGCGGCCTTCCGCATCGAACTCGCCGTTATCGAAGCCGATGATGACCTCGTCGGGCTTGTGGCGCGTGTAGATGCCCGCGCCGCTGTAGCCCTTCTTCACCGCGTGCTGGAACACGCCGTGGTAACCGTGCGGCGCCAGGAATTCAGGCGTCATGTCGTCTTGCGCGCATTTCAGTTCCTGCACGCAGACGAAATCGGCGTCCTGCTTGCCCATCCACTCGAAAAAGCCCTTGCTGGCAGCGGAGCGAACGCCGTTGAGGTTGGCGGAAATGATGCGTAACATGGCGGGACTTTTTTGCGGACCAGAGAAAAAAGATGAGCCAAAACAGCGAGTTGCGCCAATCCTTCATCCGCTTTGCGGTGGAAGCCGGCGTGCTGTCGTTCGGGGAATTCGTGACCAAGGCGGGGCGGACGTCGCCCTATTTCTTCAACGCCGGCAAGTTTGCTGACGGCGCACTGCTGGGCCAGGTCGCGCAATTCTATGCGAAAACCCTGCTCGACTCGGGCGTGGAGTTCGACATGCTGTTCGGGCCGGCATACAAGGGCATCACCCTGGCAAGCGCCACGGCCGTGGCATTGGCCGGGCTCGGACGCAACGTCGGCTTTGCGTACAACCGCAAGGAAGCCAAGGACCACGGCGAGGGCGGCAGCCTCGTCGGCGCCAAGCTGCAAGGGCGCGTGGTGATCGTCGATGACGTGATCTCTGCCGGCACCTCGGTGCGCGAATCGGTCGAGCTGATCCGCGCGGCGGGCGCCACGCCTGCGGCCGTGCTGATCCTCATGGACCGGATGGAGCGCAGCGGCAATGCGCAGGATATCGGCGAGCGCTCTGCTGTGCAGGATGTGCAGGCTCAATACGGTATGCCGGTTGTGTCGATTGCCAATCTGGATGACTTGCTGGGGTATCTGGATAGCGCCGGCGACCCGGCGCTGGCGGGGTATCGGGATAAGGCTGCGGCTTACCGGGACAAATACGGCGTTAGCGCTATCTGATTCTTCTTCGCGTTCGAGAAAACCCCGGTGGTGTTGTTCGCCGGGGTTTTGTTTTTTTTTTGGTACATCCCTTGTTTCACCCCCTGCCGGGGGCGACTCACTTTCTTTGTCTTGCCAAAG
>NZ_LWRX01000230.1:0-3943 GCF_001683835.1 Ralstonia sp. RL
GAACGGCAGCGGCACCCCGACGACCGGGAGGATACCACTTACCATGCCCATGTTAACAAAAGCATATGTGAAGAAGCTCAAGGTAATGGCGCCGGCCAGCAGGCGGGCGAAGAAGGTGGGCGCATTGGCGGCGATGATCATGCCGCGCCCGATCAGCAGCAGATAGAGCACGAGCAGGACACAGTTGCCGATCAGGCCGAATTCTTCCGAAAACACCGCGAAGATGAAGTCGGTGGTGCGTTCCGGGATGAATTCCAAGTGCGCCTGGGTGCCCTTCAGCCATCCCTTGCCCGCCACGCCGCCGGAACCGATGGCGATCGTGGCCTGGATGATATGGAATCCCTTGCCGAGCGGATCGGTGGTCGGGTCGATCAGGGTCATGATGCGGTCGCGCTGGTAATCGTGCAGCAGCGACCACACCACAGGCAGGCTGGCCGCGCCGGCCACGGCCAGCCCGATCAGGATTTTCCAGGACAATCCGGCCAGGAAAATCACGTAAAAGCCGGATGACAGCACCAGGATCGCGGTGCCGAGGTCCGGCTGTTTGATGATCAGGCCGGCCGGAATCGCCAGCAACACGGCCGCCACCAGGAACTCTTGCCAGCGCAGCTGGCCCTCGCGCTTCTGGAAAAACCAGGCGAGCATCAGCGGCATGGCGATCTTCATCATCTCGGAAGGCTGGATCACCACGCCGACGTTGAGCCAGCGCCGCGCGCCTTTCTTGATCATGCCGAAGGCCGCCACCGCCAGCAGCAAGCCCACGCCCACGGAATAGACCGGCACCGCGAAGCGCATCAGGGTTTGCGGCGGAACGATAGCGGCAATCCACATCACCACGAATCCGATCAGGATATTGCGCAGCTGGTCCTCGACGCGCCCGGGGAAATCGATGCCGGCCGAATACAGCGTCACGAGCGCGACCGACAGGATCAGGAACAGGATGAGCGCCAGCGGCCCGTCGAACACGGTGAAATACGGTTTGATGATCTGCCGCAGCGGCCGTTTTTCGGTCAGATGCATGGTCTCTTCGTCAATCCCTGTTGCCTTGTGTTTCGGCGCCCGGCTTCGGGCCGCCGATCGATTCTTCCTCCGCCTTCAGCGTCGCGGTGGGATGCGCATCGGCCGGCACGCTCTTGTCGGCCGGCGTCTTGTCCTTGTCCACCGGGCGCTTGCCGAGCAGGTAGTAGTCGAGCGCCTTGCGCACGATGGGCGCCGCCGCCTCCGCGCCGAAGCCGCCGTTCTCGACGATCATCGCGATCGCGATCTTGGGGTTGTCGGCCGGGGCGAACGCGGTGTACAGCGAGTGGTCGCGCATGCGCTCGGCCACCTTCTTGGCGTCGTACTTCTCGTTCTTCTTGATGCCGATCACCTGCGCGGTGCCGGTCTTGCCGGCCGACTCGTATCCGGCGTTGGCGAACACGCGCGCCGACGTGCCTTCCTTGGTCACGCCCACCATCGCGCGCTTGACGATGTCGATGTTTTCCTGCTTGAGCGGGATGCGGTAGCTCTCCTTCGGCACGGTGACGGTGCGCTCCTTGGTCACGCCGTTCTCGATGATTTTCACCAGGTGCGGCTTCATCACCACGCCGTTGTTGGCCAGGTTGGCGACGGCGTGCGCCAGCTGCAGCGGCGTAAACGAGTTGTAGCCCTGGCCGATGCCAAGCGAGATCGTCTCGCCCGCATACCACTTGCGCTGCTCCGGCCGCTTGTACGCATTGCGCTTCCAGGTGGTCGACGGCAGCAGGCCGCGGCGCTCGTGCTCCAGGTCGATGCCGGTGATCTGGCCGAAACCGAACGGCTTCATGAAGTCGTGTATCGTGTCGACGCCGAGGTCGTTGGCCAGCATGTAGTAGTAGGTGTCGCAGGAGTGCACGATCGACCGGTACATGTCGACGGCGCCGTGTCCGCCCTCCTTGTCGTCGCGGAACTTGTGGTTGCCGAACCAGAAATAGCCGGGATCGTAAATCGCGCTGCTCGGGGTGCGCTTGCCCAGTTCCAGCGCGGCCAGCGCCATGAACGGCTTGTAGGTCGAGCCGGGCGGATAGGTGCCGGTCAGCGGCCGGTTGACCAGCGGCCGGTCGGGCGAGTTGTTCAGCTCGTCCCAGCTTTGCGCATCGATGCCGTCGACGAACAGGTTGGGATCGAAGGTCGGCATCGACACGTAGGCGAGGATGTCGCCGGTGGACGGCTCGATCGCGACGAACGCGCCGCGGCGGTCGCCGAAGGCTTCCTCGACGATCTTCTGCAGCTCGATGTCGATCGACAGGATCAGGTTGTTGCCGGGGCTGGCATGGGTGCGCGACAGCGTGCGCACCGGACGCCCGCCGGCCGACACCTCGACCTCTTCATAGCCGGTGGTGCCGTGCAGCTGCTTTTCGTAGCTCTTTTCCAGGCCTTCCTTGCCGATGTATTCGGTGCCGGCGTAGTTGGCCGCGTCCTCCATCTCCTCGATCTTTTCCGCCTCGCGCTGGTTGATGCGGCCGATATAGCCGATCACGTGCGATGCGGTTTTCCCGAGCGGGTACTGGCGGAACAGGCGCGCCTGGATTTCCACGCCGGGGAAGCGGTAGCGCTGCGCGGTGAAGCGCGCCACTTCCTCGTCGGTCAGGCGGGTGCGGATCGGCGTGCTGGCGAAATTCTTCGACTCCTCGCGCAGCTTGCGGAAACGCTTGCGGTCCTTGGGCTGGATGTCGACCAGCGTGGACAGTTCGTCGATCACGCTGTCGAGGTCGCCCTGGATCTTGGAGGGCGTGATTTCCAGCGTATAGGCGGAAAAATTGCGCGCCAGGACCACGCCGTTGCGGTCCAGGATCAGGCCGCGGTTCGGCACCACGGGCACCACGGAAATGCGGTTTTCCTCGGCCTGCGCGGCATAGTCGTTGTGCTTGACGACCTGCAGCCACAGAAAGCGCGCCAGCAGCAGGCCAAAGCAGATGAGCACAAACACGCCCACCGCAGACAGGCGCATGCGGAACAGGTACAGCTCGCGTTCGGTGTTCTTGAATTCAGTCATGCTTCATCTTATGCGATTGACCCTGGGCCAATCGCATCATTACGCGCCCCCTCTCCCGAGGGGCCTGGGGGTGAGGGCGCCTGCAAGAGCGCAGTTCAAACAATCAAGGCACATCCGGCCATCAGATCGGCCGCGTCTCGTCGCGGTCGATCGCACGCCGCTGGGGCGCCAGCAGCATCGAGGTCACCAGCGGCCACAACGCGGCGGAGGTGACGCTCTCCAGGAAGTACACCCAGCCGGGAAAGCGTCCGCTGATCAGCAGCCGCACCGCCAGTTGCACCAGTTGCGCCAGCATCAGCAGCGGCAGGATGTGCAGCGCCTGCGTCGCCAGCGGGAACCACAGCACGCGGCGGTGGATCATGATCGCGAAGTACGACAACAGGGTGTACGCCAGCGCGTGCTGCCCCAGCAGCGTCGCGTCGTGCACATCCATCAGCAGTCCGATGAAGAATGCGACGCCGATGCCGACCTTGCGCGGCTGGTGAATGCTCCAGAAGGCCAGTACCAGCGCGGCAAAATCGGGCACGCCGTACCACTGCCCCCACGGCAGCAGATTGAGCAGGAATGCCGCCATCAGCGTAGCCGCGATGAATACGGGATTGGCCGGCAACAGGATGTAGTGTGGGCGATTGTTCATGGCGTCGTTGCCTTTTGCTGCTGGGCGGCCGGCTTGGCCGGCGCCGCGACCGGCGCGGCTTGTCTGGCCGGCGCTTGCTGCGCCGTTTTCGGCTGCGGCGCCACTGCATGCGGCACCGGCTGCGCGGCAGGCTGCGGCAAGGCAGCCGGCTTCGCTGCCGGGACCGGCGCTTGCTGTGCCGGCACTGCTGCCGGCGGCTGCGCCGCTTTCGGCTGCGCCGCAACAGGCTGTGCCGTAACCGGCTGTGCGGCGGGCGCTTGCTGCTGCGCCGGTTGCGCGGCCGGAGCCGGGCC
>NZ_LWRX01000160.1:0-40516 GCF_001683835.1 Ralstonia sp. RL
TCTCGGGCGCGCCTTTCTTTTGCCTACTTTTCTTTGGCAAGACAAAGAAAAGTACGTCGTGCCCGGCAGGGTACGAAACAGGGATGGACCAAAACCGCCCGCCCCGGCAGGGGATGAAACAAGGAATGCACCACAAGTGCAAAAACAAACACGGAGACTCAACAACACCATGCTGACAAAACTCCTCATCGCCAACCGAGGCGAAATCGCCTGCCGGGTCGCCGCCACCTGCCGCAAGCTCGGCATCCGCACGGTCGCGGTCTACTCCGATGCCGACGCCAACGCCCGCCACGTCGCGGCCTGCGACGAAGCCATCCACATCGGTGAGCCCGCCGCCCGCGACAGCTACCTCCGCGCCGACCGCATCCTCGAAGCCGCACGCGCCACGGGCGCGCAAGCCGTCCATCCCGGCTACGGCTTCCTGTCGGAAAACGAAGCCTTCGCCAAAGCCTGCGCAGACGCCGGCATCATCTTCGTCGGCCCGCCGGCCTCGGCCATCGAAGCGATGGGCAGCAAGAGCGCGGCCAAGGCGCTGATGGAAACGGCAGGCGTGCCGCTCGTCCCCGGCTACCACGGTGACAACCAGGACGCCGCGTTCCTGCGCACGCAGGCCGATCGCATCGGCTATCCCGTGCTCATCAAGGCAAGCGCCGGCGGCGGCGGCAAGGGCATGCGCGTGGTGGAATCGGGCGACGCGTTCGAAGCGTCGCTGGCCTCAGTCAAGCGTGAGGCGTCGTCCAGCTTTGGCGATGACCGCGTGCTGATCGAGAAGTACCTCACGCGCCCGCGCCACATCGAAATCCAGGTCTTCGCCGACAGCCTCGGCAATGCCGTCTACCTGTTCGAGCGCGATTGCTCGGTGCAGCGCCGCCACCAGAAGGTGCTGGAAGAAGCCCCGGCCCCGGGCATGACGCTGGAGCGTCGCCGCGCGATGGGCGAAGCCGCCGTGGCTGCCGCGCGCGCCGTGGGCTACGTGGGCGCCGGCACGGTCGAGTTCATCGTCGACGAAGACGGCACGTTCTACTTCATGGAGATGAACACGCGCCTGCAGGTCGAGCACCCGGTCACCGAAATGATCACGGGCGAAGACCTGGTCGAATGGCAATTGCGCGTGGCCTCTGGCGAGCCGCTGCCGCGCACGCAGGACGAACTGCACATTCACGGCCACGCGCTCGAAGCGCGCATCTACGCAGAAAATCCCGACCGGGATTTCCTGCCCTCCATCGGCACGCTGAAGGTGCTGCGCACGCCAGCAGCGGTGGAGTTCACCGTGGGCGCGCGAGCCAACGGCGAACCCGCCGCCGTGCGCATCGACGCTGGCGTGCGCGAGGGCGACGCCATCAGCCCGTACTACGACCCGATGATCGCCAAGCTGATCGTCTGGGGCCGCGACCGTGACGAAGCGCTCGCGCGCATGCTGCAGGCGCTGGGCAGCTTCCACCTGGTGGGGCTGTCGTCCAACGTGGCGTTCCTGCGCCGGCTTGTTGCATCGAAGCCGTTTGCGACCGCCGATCTGGATACCGGCCTGATCGCGCGCAATCACGACACGCTGTTCCCCGCCGCAGCGGACGTGCCGCAAGACGCCATCGCGCTGGCGGTGGCAGCGTTGCTCGCCCGCGAGGCGCGCAGCCTGCGCACCGACACGCGCGACCCGCATTCGCCGTGGGCACGCGGCAGCGGCTGGCGGCTGAACGGTGCTGCTGAGCGCACGCTGCGTTTCACGCATGGCGATCAGTCCATCGACGCGACCCTCATCTACGGCCGCGACGGCTCGCGCCTGAAAACGAAGGGGCATGAGGCGCCCTTCACCACGCAGCGCCATGCCGAGACCTTCACCGTCACGCTCGGCACGCACAAGGCGACCGGCCAGGTGCACGCCGATGGCGATGCCTTCCACGTCTTCACTGGCGGCGCGCACTGGACGCTCGAGCGTCACGACCCGCTCGCCCATGCCGGCGAAGCCGATGACGAAGGCGGCAAGCTCACGGCGCCGATGCCGGGCAAGGTCATCGCCGTGCTGGCCGCGCCCGGGCAGACCGTCACCAAGGGCGCGCCGCTGGTCGTCATGGAGGCCATGAAGATGGAGCACACGCTCACCGCACCCGCCGACGGCGTCGTCGAATCGGTGCTGTATGGCGTGGGCGATCAGGTGACGGAGGGCGTGCAGTTGCTGGCCTTCAAACCCGCCGAGTGACGCCACTGCGGGCCGCCGCGCGGCATGGCGGCCCCTGCTACACTGCTTGACGTATACGTCAACTCAGACCCGAAGTTGCCTCACATGCACATCCAGATCTACACGCCCGACGGCAAGCCCCAACCCTGGCTCGACGGTTTTGCGCAGGCGCTGCCCGAAGCGCGGCTGTCGGTGTGGGAGCCGGGCGCGACGCCAGACGCCGACTACGCCGTCGTCTGGCAGCCGCCCGCCGAGATGCTGCGCGGGCGCCGGGATCTGCGTGCGGTGTTCAACCTGGGCGCGGGTGTCGATGCCATTCTGGGCTTGCGTGCGCAGTCGCCGGATGCCATTCCCGAGGGGCTGCCGATCGTGCGCCTGGACGACGCCGGCATGGCCGCGCAGATGAGCGAGTACGTCACGCACGCCGTGCTGCGCTTCTTCCGCCGGCTCGACGAATACGAGCGTCAGCAGCAAGCGAAGATGTGGCGATTCCTCAAGCCGTTCAACCGCGACGAATTCGTCGTCGGCGTGCTCGGCCTGGGCGTGCTGGGCACGCACATCGCCAAGACGCTGGCAGGCTTCGGCTTTCCGGTGCGCGGCTGGAGCCGCTCCGCCAAGCACGTCGATGGCGTCGATTGCCGCGCGGGCAGCGATGCACTGCCGGGCTTTCTCGCCGGCACGCGCGTGCTGGTGAACGTGCTGCCGCTGACGGCCGACACCGAAAACGTGATCGACGCGAAGCTGCTGGCTCAACTCACGCCGGGCGCGTTCCTCGTCAACGTGGCGCGCGGCAAGCATGTGGTGGAAGACGACCTGCTGGCCGCCGTGCGCAGCGGCCACATTGCCGGGGCCGCGCTCGACGTGTTCCGCACCGAGCCGCTGCCGGCCGACCACCCGTTCTGGACCGAACCGCGCATCCACATCACGCCGCACATTTCCGCGCTGACGCTGCGCGAGATCAGCATTGCGCAGATCGCGGGCAAGATCCGCGCGCTGGAAGCCGGCGAACCGATTGCCGGCATCGTCGATCTGCAACGAGGTTATTGAGATGACACTCCCGAATTTTGTGAAGGTGGTGGAAGTTGGCCCGCGCGACGGTCTGCAGAACGAGAAGTCGCCGGTCTCGGCCGACACCAAGGTCGAACTGGTGAACCGGCTGTCCGACGCCGGCTTCGTCAACGTGGAAGCGGCGTCGTTCGTGTCGCCCAAGTGGGTGCCGCAGATGGCCGACGGCGCCGATGTGATGGCGCGCATCCAGCGCCGGCCGGGCACGCTGTATTCGGCGCTCACGCCCAACATGAAGGGCTTCGAGGCCGCTGCCGCCGCCGGTGCGGATGAAGTCGTGATCTTCAGCGCGGCCAGCGAGGCCTTCTCGCAGAAGAACATCAACTGCTCGATTGCCGAATCGATCGAGCGGTTCGTGCCGGTGGCCAAGGCCGCGAAGGATGCGGGCATTCGCGTGCGCGGATCGATCTCGTGCTCGCTCGGGTGCCCCTATCAGGGCGAGGTGCCGGTGTCGGCGGTGGTGGATGTGATCCAGCGCATGGCCGACCTCGGCTGCGACGAGATCGACATTGCCGACACCATCGGCGTGGGCACGGCCGGGCAGGTGAAAACCGTGATGGAAGCCGCCGCGGCGACGTTCCCGATCGACCGCCTCTCGGGCCATTTCCACGACACGTACGGCCAGGCGCTGGCCAACATCCTCGCCAGCCTGGAAGTCGGCATCGCGATCTTCCACGCCTCGGTGGCGGGGCTGGGCGGCTGCCCGTATGCCAAGGGCGCGACCGGCAACGTCGCCACCGAAGATGTGCTGTACCTGCTGCACGGCCTGGGCATCCGCACCGGCATCGACCTCGACAAGGTGGTGCTGGCGGGTGACTTCATCTCGCAGGCCATCGGCCGCCCGACGGCTTCACGCGCCGGACGCGCGCTGCTGCTCAAGCTGCAGGACCAGGTCGCGCAGGCCTGCATCTGACGACGGACGAAGAACAACGACGATGACTGCTACCGATACGAACGCCCCCCTGCCCGAATCCGCCCAGCGCGTGGCTGACCACCTGCGTGCGCTCGGCTATGAGAAAGACATCGTGATGCTGCCTGCCACCGGCAAGACGTCTGCCGAAGCCGCGGCCGGCCTCGGCTGCTCGGTGGCGGAGATCGCCAAGTCGATCATCTTCCGCCGCGCCGAAGACGATGCGCCCGTGCTGGTGATCGCCAGCGGCACCAATCGCGTCGACGAAGCCAAGGTTTCGGCGCACGTCGGCGCGCTGGCCAAGGCCGATGCCAAGTTCGTGCGCGAGAAGACCGGCTACGCCATCGGCGGCGTGTGCCCCGTCGGCCATGCGGTCAAGCCCATCATGCTGCTCGATCGCGACCTGTTCCAGTACGACAGCGTGTGGGCCGCCGCCGGCCACCCGCATGCGGTGTTCAACCTCACGCCCGCCGAGCTGCAAGCCATGACCGGCGCGCCCGTCGCCGACATCGCCCTGCGCGATTGACCCACGCCATGGATGCCTGCACGCGCGCGCAACTCAAGCTTGCCCTGGGCAAGCTGCGCAACAGCCGTGTGCAGGCCGAGCGCACGCAGCCGGTGGCGTCGCCGTGCATCAGCGTGTGCAAGATGGACGAAGCACGCGGCCTGTGCGTCGGCTGCATGCGCACCCTCGACGAGATCGCCGCGTGGTCGACCATGACCGACGCGGCACGCCTGGCCGTGTGGCAGACCCTGCCCGAGCGCGCCTGCGCGTGGCTCAACGACACGTCTGGCGGCTGACATGGCCGAGCACGACGTCGTCGCCTTGCCAGCGTCGATGCGCGTGTTCGAGCGCGGCTGGCTGTCGTCCAACAACATTCTCTTTTTCGATGACGATGCACACGGCGGCTGCGCGCTGATCGACTCCGGCTACGTCACCCACGCGCCGCAGACCACCGCGCTGGTCCAGCACGCGCTGCAAGGCAAGCCGCTGCGCCGCCTGCTGAATACGCACCTGCATTCCGACCACTGCGGCGGCAACGCGGCGCTGCAGGCGCTGTACGGCTGCCACACCCGCGTGCCTGCCGCGCAAGTCGACGACGTGCGCCGCTGGGACACCACCGCCCTCAGCTACGCGCCCACCGGCCAGCAGTGCGCGCGCTTTGCGCTGCCCGAAGCGGGGGCCGGCCTCGCAGACGGCATGACGTTGCGCCTCGGGGGCTTCGACTGGCAGGTCATCGGCGCGCCAGGACACGATCCGAATGCCGTCATCGTCTACAGCCCCGAGACGCGCGTGCTCGTCTCCGCCGATGCGCTGTGGGAGCGCGGCTTTGGCGTGATCTTTCCCGAGCTGGAGGGCGAGAGCGGCTTTGCCGAGCAGCAGGCCATTCTGGAGCGCATCGCCCGGCTCGACGCGCGCGTGGTGGTGCCGGGGCACGGTCGCCCGTTCACCGGCGTCAGCGCCGCCATCGATGCTGCGTTCAGCCGGCTCGCGTATCTGCGCGCCGACCCTGAGCGCAACGCCCTGCACGCCATCCGGGTGCTGGTGAAGTTCAAGCTGCTGGAGCAGCAGGCCCTCACGCACGAGGCACTGGCCGCGTGGTTTGCGCAGACCACGCTGATGCCGCGCCTTCAGGCACGCTTCTTTCCCACGACGTCGCTCGCCGAGATGCTCGACGCGGCCGTCGCCGGGCTCGTCAAGGCCGGGGCCGCCACGATCGAATACGGCCGCCTTCACAACCGCGACTGAGACGGCACGTCGCCGCCACGCGGCCGGCCCATGCCGGTAAGCGCCTGACCCCATTCGATATTTTTTGTCAACGTAAGGCAATCGCCAGTTTTTGCGTTGACTCCTTCACATGTAAACAATAACAATTCTCATTTGCATTCATCAGATCATTGGATCTCTCAAGGGAGCGGCATCACGCCATGCAAGCAGCACAGACGGAACGCAAGCGCACCGAACACTCGGTGGTCGGCTACCTCACGGGGGCGATGAGCTTTGCCGTGGCCTCCGCGCCGGCCATGGCGGACACCGACAAGCCTCACGTCACGGCCACGCTGCCCGAGCAGACCGTCACCGGCAGCAGCGGCTTCAAGACCGACGAAGCGTCGACCGGCAAGTTCACCGCTCCGCTGCTCGACACGCCCAAGTCGGTCACCGTCATTCCGGCCGAGGTGCTGCAGGACAGCGGATCCGTCACCCTCACCGAGGCGCTGCGCACGGTGCCGGGCATTGCGTTTGGCGCGGGCGAAGGCGGCAACCCGGTGGGCGACCGCCCGTTCATCCGCGGCTATGACGCCCAGGCGAGCACCTTCCTCGACGGGCTGCGCGACATCGGTGCGCAGTCGCGCGAGCTGTTCAACGTGGAATCGGTGGAAGTCATCAAGGGGCCGTCGGGCGCGTATGAAGGGCGCGGCTCGGCGGGCGGCGCGATCAACATCGTCTCGAAGGCGCCCAAGCTGGAGACGTTCACCGAGGGTACGGTGTCAGTCGGCAACGCGACGTACAAGCGCGCCACGGCGGACGGCAACTACCAGATCGGCGATCACGCCGCCTTGCGCATCAATGGCATGTACCACGATGCCGGCGTGGCCGGCCGCGATGTCACGAGCTTCAGCCGATGGGGCATCGCACCGTCCATCGCCTTCGGGCTGGGCACGCCCACGCGCGCGACGCTGTCGTACTACCACCTGCAGTCGAACGACACGCCCGACACCGGCATCCCCTACAACAACGGCAACTTCAACCGCCGCACCGATGGCCGCCCGCAGCTGTTCGGCCCCGGCGATGGCGCGCCGGTGAACGTCGATCGCAACGTCTACTACGGCCTGGGCCGCGACTTCCGCCGCGACCGCGTCGACATGGGCACCTTCACGCTGGAGCATGATGTGTCCAGCGCGCTGAAGCTGCGCAACACCACGCGCATCGCCCGCACCAGCCAGGACTATATCTGGACGCAGCCCGACGACAGCCAGGGCAACATCTACTACGGCATGGTCTGGCGCCGCACCAACTCGCGCTACGCCGTCGCCAATACCGCCGCCAACCAGACCGAGGCGACGGGCAGGTTCGAGACCGGCAGCCTCAAGCACAGCTATGCGGCCGGCCTGGAGTTCTCGCGCGAGCGCAGCCGCAATGACACCTACACCGTTGCCACCGGCAGCAACCGGTGCCCGAGCGGCACGGGTGCGGCAGGCGGCTACAACTGCACGAGCCTGTTCACCCCCAATCCCAACGACCCGTGGGCGGGCAGCATCACGCTCAGCAACAACCCGGCCGAGACGACCGTGCGCACGCAATCGGCGTACGTGTTCGACACCATCGAGCTGTCGCCGCGCTGGCAGGTCAACGGCGGCGTGCGTTTTGACCGCTATTCGGCATCGGCGACCACGTCGGCCAATGCGCAGGGCGTGCGCTCCAGCTTCTCGCGCGACGACAACCTGCTGAACTATCAGCTCGGCCTCGTCTTCAAGCCGGCGCAGAACGGCAGCATCTATCTCGCATACGGCACGTCTTCCACGCCGTCGGGCTCGGTGGCGGGCCAGGGCGCCGATACCAGCGCACTCACGCCGGACCGCTCGGGCAATCGCGGCGACGTGCTGGCCCCCGAGAAGAATCGCGCCTACGAGCTCGGCACCAAGTGGAACGTGCTCGACAACAAGCTCGCGCTGACGGCCGCGGTGTTCCGGATCGAGACCACCAACGCCCGCATCGTGCAGCAGGACGGCACCGCCGCCATGGCCGGCAACAAGCGCGTCGATGGCTTCGAGCTCGGCTGGTCGGGCGCGCTGACCAGCCAGTGGCAGGTTTTCGGGGGCTACACGTTCCTCAAGAGCGAACTGCGCAACAACGGCGGCGCAGGCGCGGCGTTTGGCGCGACGAACGGCACCGCGTTCCCCAACACGCCAAAGAACAGCTTCAGCCTGTGGACGACGTATCAGCCGATGCCCAAACTCACGCTGGGCGGCGGCGCGTACTACGTCTCGAAGGTATGGGGCAGCGCCAACCCCGCCAGCCCGAAGTGGGTGCCGGCCTACTGGCGCTTTGACGCCATGGCCGCGTACCGCATCGACAAGCACACCACCCTGCAACTGAACGTGCAGAACGTGTTCGACAAGGTGTACTTCAACCAGGCATATGCGTCGCACTATGCATCGCTGGCGCCGGGGCGCACGGCCATCCTGACGCTCGGTATCCGCTACTGATGGCGGTACATGCCGCAAGCACCGCAGCCGATGCGGCGGTCGATGCCATCCATGCGCTGCTGAGCGGCCCCGCCGGACGCGCCGCGCGCTGGCTTGCCGGTGCCGCACGGCGCGGCCATACGGAGGCGCAGACCCTCTACGGCCAGTGGCTGCTCGATGGGCGCGGCGTCAAGCGCAACGCCACCGAAGCGCTGTACTGGTTCAAGACCGCCGCGCTGGCCGGCCACGCCATGGGGGCCAACATGCTCGGCCGCTGCTACGAGCACGGCTGGGGCACCCCCGCCTGCGACAAGACCGCCACGCATTGGTACGCCCGCGCGGCAGAGGCCGGCCTCGACTGGGGCCAGTACAACTACGCCACGAGCCTGCAGCTTGGACGTGGCGTGCCGGCAGACCGCGCGCACGCATTCGCGCTCTTCCGGGCCGCTGCGGCGCAAGGGCATGCCAAGTCGATCAACGTGCTCGGCGGCTTCTATGAAGACGGCTGGGAAGTCGAGGCGGACCTGGCCATGGCCCTGCGCTGTTACCTGCGCGCGGCCGAAGGCGGCGACTTCCGCGGCCAGTTCAACGCCGCCCGCCTGCTGGCCATGGCCGGCCGCCTCGACGAAGCGCACGACTGGATGCAGGCCGTTCCGCACACCGCCACCCCGGCCTTCCTGGCGAAGGCGCATGACTTTCTTGCCGGCCATCCCGATGCGCGTCTGCGTGCGCTGGCCGGTGCGCTGGAAACCACATCACCATGCTGCTGAAGATTCCGGCCGTCCTCACCAAGCACCAGGTCGCGCAGTGCCGCGCCGTCATCGACGCCGCCCAATGGGTGGACGGCAAGGTCACCGCGGGAGCGCAGTCGGGCCAGGTCAAGCACAACCTACAGTTGCCGGAGGGCTCCCCCGCAGCGCGCGAGGCGGGTACGCTGATCCAGGATGCACTGGCCGCCAACACGCTGTTCTTCTCGGCCGCGCTGCCGCTGAAGGTGTTCCCGCCGCTGTTCAACCGCTACGCGGGCGGCCAGAGGTTCGGCAACCATGTCGACAACGCCGTGCGCCACCTGCGCGGCACCGATTTCCGCGTCCGCAGCGACCTGTCGTGCACGCTGTTCCTGACCGAGCCCGAGGACTACGACGGCGGTGAACTCGTCATCGACGACACCTTCGGCGAACACCGCGTCAAGCTCGCGGCCGGCGACATGGTGCTCTACCCGAGCAGCAGCCTGCACCGCGTGACGCCCGTCACGCGCGGCGCGCGGGTGTGCTCGTTCTTCTGGCTGCAGAGCATGGTGCGCAGCGATGCCCATCGCACGCTGCTGTTCCAGATGGATACGGCGCTGCAACGCCTGATGGCGCTGCTGGGGCAGGAAGATCCGTCCGTCATTGCGTTGACGGGGACCTATCACAACCTCTTGCGGGAGTGGGCGGAGGCGTAGTCCGCCCCGTCGCGCTCATGCAAAAAATGCCCGCATCTCCTTGAGCAGGGCCTCGGGTGCCTCCTCCGGCACGTAATGCCCGCACGGCACCGTGCCGCCGCTCACGTCGTCCGCCACGGCGCTCCACAGCCCGAGCGGCTGGAAGCACCGCTGGATCACGCCGTGCTCGCCCCACAGCACACGCAGCGGCACACGCACGCGCTTGCCGGCATCGCGGTCGGCGCGATCGTGTTCGAGGTCGATGGTGGCCGCGGCGCGGTAGTCCTCGCACATGGCGTGCACGCAGTCGGGCTCGCGCATGGCGGAGGCGTAGGTGGCCATCGCTTCGGGGGCGAACGGCTGGAGCCCGGCGTGGCGCAGCCCCATCAGTTTGCTGATGTAGAAATCGGGCGTCGCGTTGATGAGGGTCTCGGGAAACGGCGTCGGCTGGATCAGGAAGAACCAGTGCCAGTAGGCGGAGGCAAACGCCATGTCGGTGTTCTCGTACATCGCCAGCGTCGGGGCGATGTCGAGCAGCATGGCGCGCTCGACGTGCGCGGGGTGGTCGACACACAGGCGATGCGCCACGCGCGCACCGCGATCATGCGCGCATAGCCGGAAGCGCCCGAAGCCCAGGGCGCGCATCACCTCGACCTGATCCTGCGCCATGGTGCGCTTGCTGTACTCCACGTGCCGGGCGCTGCCGGCCGGCTTGGACGAGGCGCCGTAGCCGCGCAGGTCGGTGGCGACGACGGTGTAGTCGCGTGCCAGATCCTGCGCGACCTTGTGCCAGATCACATGGCTTTGCGGGTGACCGTGCAGCAACAGCAGGGGCGGACCGCTGCCGCCGATCACCCCCGCGATCTCCACGCCATTGACCGCCTGGCGGAACGGGCGAAAGCCGGGAAACAGCGCGGCGTCTGCCGCGGCGGTGGCGGCGTCGATGGAAAGCGGTGCGGTCATGCGGGTCTCCGGTCAGGTGCGATGCGTGTGCGCTGTTGGAAGTGCGATGTGCGCTCCGCATGCTAGCGCAGACCGGGCACGGCGGTTGCGGCCTCGTCCACTCCGTCTTCCCGACCAGGAGTTCGACATGACCCCGCTACATGACTTGCGCATCGCCATCCTCGTCCATGACCTGTTCGAGCAGGCCGAGCTCGCCAGCCCCAGGCAGGCGCTGGAGGGGGCCGGCGCCATCGTCAGCATCGTCTCGCCCAAGCCGGTCAGCGTGACGGGCCTGCACCATGCGGACAAGGGCGACACCTTCAAGGTGGACATCACGCTCGACGTCGCCAAACCGGAAGATTTCCACGCGCTGGTGCTGCCCGGCGGCGTGGTCAACGCCGATGCGCTGCGCACCGTGCCCGAGGCCCAGGCCTTTGTAAAAGCGTTCGACCGCGAGCAAAAGCCGATCGCCGTGATCTGCCACGGGCCGTGGCTGCTGGTCTCGGCCGGGCTGGTGCGCGGGCGCACGCTGACGAGCTGGCCCACGCTGCAAGACGACATCCGCAACGCCGGCGGCACGTGGGTCGACCAGGAAGTGGTCACCGACCGCAACTGGGTCAGCAGCCGCAAGCCCGACGACCTGCCAGCCTTCAACCGCACCTTCATCGAACTGCTGGCGCAGCAGGTCCACGCTTGAGCGCATGCGGCCTCGCGCAAGGCAGGGTGCGGGATCGTTCCTATAATCGAACGACGTTCCCCCGCCAGGAGGCGCCATGCCCGCCGCCAAGCATCTGCCGCTCGCGCTGCAGCACCTCACGCTGCCGGTGATCGGCTCGCCGATGTTCATCGTCAGCTACCCCGAGCTGGTGCTGGCGCAGTGCAAGGCCGGCATCGTGGGCGCGTTTCCGGCGCTCAACGCGCGGCCGGCCGAGGTGCTCGACGACTGGCTCACGCAGATCAACGAGGCGCTCGCCGCCTATGGCGCCGCGCACCCGGACCGGCTGGTGGGCCCGGTTGCGGTCAATCAGATCGTGCACCACTCGAACGCACGGCTGGAGCAGGACGTGGCCACCTGCGTCAAGCACAAGGTGCCGATCTTCATCACGTCGCTGCGTGCGCCCGTCAAGGAGATCCTCGATGCCGTGCATGGCTACGGCGGCATCGTGCTGCATGACGTGATCAACCTGCGCCACGCCGAAAAGGCGCTCGAAGCCGGCGTGGATGGCCTGATCCTGGTGGCTGCGGGCGCGGGCGGGCATGCCGGCACGCTGTCGCCGTTCGCGCTGGTGGGCGAAGTGCGGCGCATCTTTGACGGGCCGATCGCGCTGTCGGGCGCCATTGCCACCGGCGACGCCATCCTCGCCGCGCAGGCCATGGGCGCCGACCTCGCCTACATCGGCACGCGCTTCATCGCGAGCCAGGAGGCGCATGCGGCCGAAAGCTACAAGAGCGCCATCGTGCGGGCCGCGGCCTCGGACATCATCTACACGAACCTCTTCACCGGCGTGCACGGCAACTACATCCGCGAGAGCATCGAGCTCGCCGGCCTCGACCCCAACGCCCTGCCGCAGGCCGACAAGTCCGCCATGAACTTCGGCGACGGCACCTCGCGGGCGAAGGCATGGAAAGACATCTGGGGAGCGGGCCAGGGCGTCGGCCAGATCGCCGACCTGCCGCCGGCGGCGGAGATCGTCGCCCGCCTGAAAGCCGAGTACGACGCCGCCCGGCTGCGCCTTGCGCTGCACCTGCGCCTCTAGGCTGAGCGACGCATGAATGCCGTGCAGCACTTGAATTGACTTGCGCGGGCAGCGCTCCTACAGTCCGAGGATTCACGGTTTAATATGCGGCGCCGCAAAACCGACGACCGCGCGCTCGTATGCGCAAGCATCCCGGGGGGGATGTCCGACAGGCGTCTGGTTTCCTGTTGCGCGCGCCGACGACAAAGGAGAACACGATGACGCACTGCCCCGCGCGCGAGCGCCGGCTCACCAAGCTGGCGTCCGTGGCGCTGAGCGTGGCCGCCTTTGCCATGGCAGCCTGCTCCACCCAGAACGCGCCCACCACGGCACCGATCGAACAGCGCCTGCCGCAGCCGAACGAAGCGCTCGTGCGCTCCGCCTATGTCTACGCGTTTCCGCTGATGATGACGGATGCGCTGCTGCAGACCACGTCGGCACTCGCCCCCACCGGCACCTTCATGCATCAGCGCACGCTGGAAGACGAAGCGCTGCCCACCGGCGTGCGCCCGCGCGTGGATGTGCTCGCCAGCAGCGCCTTCGTCGACCTGCGCACCGGGCCGGTCATCCTGAGCCTGCCCGACGCGGGCCGCCGCCACCTCTGGGTCTCGCTGCATGACGCGTGGACGGATGTCTTCGAATCGCTGGGCAACCGCACCTCCGGCGCACGCGCCGCGCACTACGCGATCACGCCGCCAGGCTGGGAAGGCACGCTGCCGCCAGGGGTCAAGCAGATTGCCGCGCCGACCAGCCTGGTGTGGATCGTCGCCCGCACGCAGGTGCTTGGCCAGCGCGACATGGCCTCGGCCCGCCGCGTGCAGGACCGCTACCGCGTCATGCCGCTGGAGACGTTTGGCAAGCCGGCGGCCCGCGAGGCGGCCGGCAAGGTCCGTGCGGACAAGGCCACCGACATCGACGCGAGCCTCGATGCCGCCCGCCGCCGCGTGACCGCGCTCGATGCCAACAGCTATTTCACCCGCTTTGCCGAGTTGCTCAGGACGAATCCGCCGCATACAGCCGACTCGACGATGGTGCAGTCGCTGCGCGAGCTCGGGATCGTGCCCGGCGCCCCGTTTGACGCCAAGGCCGTGAACACGGCCACCCTGAAGGTCATGGACGCAGGCGTGGCCGCCGCGCGGGACACCCTGGCGCTTGCCGCCAGGCAGCCGCCGGTCACGCAGAACGGCTGGTTCATCCCTCGCATGGTCGGCGCCTACGGGCTGGACTATGCGCAGCGCGCCATCGTCGCCTGGGATGGCGGCGGCACCGACCTGCCCGAAGACATGCTCATCGCCACCGCCAGGACGGATGCGAACGGCATGCCCCTGGACAGCACGCACCGCTACGTCGTGCATTTCGACCGGGGCCAGCTGCCGCCCGAAAACGCCGGCTGGGCGCTGGCCGCCGTGCAGCAGCCGCCTCGCACCGCAGACCGCTCGAGCCTGCACAACGTGCTGAGCGAGGCGGACCGCCCGCGGCTGAACCGCGACGGCTCGCTCGACATCCTGATCCAGCGCACCCCGCCCAGCGGCATGCGCAGCAACTGGCTGCCGCCGCCCACCGGGCCGTTCCTGCTGCGCATGCAGCTGACGTGGCCCAAGGAACAAGCACTCGACGCAACATGGGTGCCGCCGGCCGTCCAGCGGCGCGATCCGGCGCCGCAATAGCGGTACCGCCCCATCGGGCGATCACACCTCGGCCACGCGCACCACAAGCTTGCCGAAGTTGCGTCCTTCGAGCAGGCCGAGGAAGGCGGCCGGGGCGTTCTCCAGGCCCTCGACGCGGTCTTCGCGCACCTTCACCTTGCCGGCCGCCACCCACGCGGCCATGTCGCGCTGGAACGCGTCGTAGCGACTGGCGTAGTGGTCGAGGATGATGAAGCCCTGCATGCGTACGCGCTTCTGCAGCACGGTCGCGGTGACCTTGGGCAGCCGGTCTGGCCCGGCGGCGGCCTCGTCGTTGTAGTGCGCAATGAAACCGCACACCGGCACGCGCGCGCCGATGTTCAGCAGCGGCAACACCGCGTCGAACACCTCGCCACCCACGTTTTCGAAGTACACGTCGATGCCGTCTGGGCAGGCCTGGGCCAGGCGCTTCGCGAGGTCGGGTTGCCGGCGGTCCAGGCAAGCGTCAAAGCCGAGCGTGTCGACGGCGTAGCGGCATTTGTCCGCGCCGCCGGCAATGCCGACCACGCGCGCGCCCTTGAGCTTCGCGATCTGTCCGACCACCGCGCCGACCGCGCCCGTGGCCGCGGCCACCACCACGGTTTCGCCGGGCTTGGGCTCGCCAATGTCGAGCAGACCGACGTACGCCGTAAAGGCGGGCATGCCAAGCCCGCCCAGCGCCAGCGATGGCTCCGGCATATCGCCCAGCGCGGTCAACTCGTCGCCGGCGGCAACGGCATAGTCCTGCCAGCCAGCCGCGCCGAGCACCACATCGCCCTCGCGAAACCGCGCGTCCCGCGATGCCACCACGCGGCTGACGGTACCGCCCACCATGGGCGCGCCCACCTCCACCGGCGGCGCGTAGCCGGGGCCGACTTCGTCCATCAGATTGCGCATGTAGGGGTCGAGCGACAGGTACAGCGTGCGCAGCAGCACCTGGCCGTCCTGCGGCGTGGGCACGGCAGTCTCTTCGATGCGGAAGTTGTCGAGCGAAGGCGTGCCGCTGGGGCGGCTGGCGAGAACGATGCGGCGATTGACGGCTTCACGTTGCGGCATGGCAATCTCCTGTAGACCAATCGTCTAGAAAACGGCGAAAAAATTTGCGTGGCTGGGCAATCTAGCAGCAATCGCAAGATTCAGCTGACGGTTGCGCAAGGCACTACCCTCAGCAAGGCCAATCATTCGTCGCTTCATATTCCAGTTTACTAGATGACGAATTCCATTAAACTGGAATGCATGGACATCCATCAACGTATCGCCCGGCGCCTGCGCGAATTGCGCGACGCCCAGGGGCTCTCGCTCGACGCGCTGGCCGAACGCAGCCAGGTCAGCCGATCGGCCATTTCCCTGATCGAGCGCGGTCAGAGCAGCCCGACCGCTGCGGTGCTCGATCGGCTCAGCTCCGCGCTGGGCGTGACGCTGGCCTCGCTGTTCGAAGACGGTGCGGCGCCGGCCGCGGAGCCCTCGCCCGTATCGCGCGCGGCGCAGCAGCCGGAGTGGACGGACCCCGCCTCGGGCTACGTGCGCCGCAACCTGTCGCCGGCAGCGCGTTCGCCGCTGCAGCTCGTGGAGGTGCACTTTCCGCCCGGCGAGCGCGTCGCCTATGACACCGGCGCGCGCGATGCGGAAATCCACCAGCAGGTGTGGATCATCGAAGGCACGATGGAAATGACCGTGGGCGACGCGCACTGGCGCCTCAATGCAGGCGATTGCCTGACCATGCGGCTGGACTGTCCGATCGTCTATCACAACCCCACGCGGCGGCCGGCCCGCTACCTCGTCGCACTCACAACCGTATCCGCTGCCCACTGGAGGCCCTGATGACCGACACCCTGACCATCCGCCGCGTGGGCGCCAACGAGGCAAGCGCGTGCGTCGATGCCTTGGCCGATGTGCTCATCGACTGCGTGGAGGGTGGCGCGTCGGTCAGCTTCATGGCGCCGCTGTCGCAAGACAAGGCGCGGGCATTCTGGCGCGGTGTGGCCGACGGCGTGGCCAGGGGCGAGCGCGCCCTGCTGATTGCCGAAGACGCGGCAGGCGCCATCCACGGCACCGTGCAACTGGTGCTCGCGCAGCCGGAAAACCAGCCGCACCGCGCCGACGTCGCCAAGATGCTCGTGCACCGCCGCGCGCGCCGGCAAGGCTTGGCGCAGCGGTTGATGGCGGCCATTGAAGACGAGGCGCGCGCCGAGGGTAAGACGGTGCTCGTGCTCGACACCGTGACGGGCGGCGACGCCGAGCGGCTGTACGCACGCGCCGGCTGGCAGCGCGTGGGCGTGGTGCCCAACTACGCGCTGATGCCCGACGGCGCGTTCTGCGGAACGACGTTCTTCTGCAAGCAGCTGGGCGCCGCCGATTAAATCGTCAACGTGCCGCGGCCGATTTCGATCACGCGGCCACCGACGTGGATCGTGCCGTCGGCATCCACCCGCAGCGTGAGGTGGCAGGGTCGTCCCACCGCAGCGCCCTGCTCGATGCGGTAACTGGCCGGCAACGCATGGCCCGTCGCGCGCAGCCAGCCGCCGAGGTTGGCACACGCCGAGCCGGTGCCCGGATCTTCGAGCATGCCGGTGCCGTATTCGAAGAAGAAGCGCGACACCACCGGATCATTGCTGCCGGGCTTCGGCATGGTGAAGACGTACGCATTGCGCCCGTCGTTGCGGCTGCGCGGCCACGCGTCGAACACCGACAGATCGGGGCGGGCGCGATCGACATCAGCGCGTGTCTTGACGGGCACCATCAACTGTTCGATACCGGCATCCACCCACAGCGGCGGGCCTGCCAGCGCATCGGCATCCAAGCCCAGCATGGCGGCGATGGCCGGGTCCGCCTCGCGCGTGCTCAGGGCCCCGGAGCGCGGCGGCACCAGCGACCACCCGTCGTCCTGCGCCGTCAGCGACACGATGCCCGACTGGCAACGCAACGTCAGCTCATTGCCGGGGCCATACAGTTCGCGCACCACCTGCGCGGTCCCCAGCGACGGGTGGCCCGCAAACGGCATCTCGTAATCGGGCGTGAAGATGCGGAAGCGCGCCGTGGCGCCATCGGCCTCGTCGGGAAAGATGAAGGTGATCTCGGACAGGTTGAACTGGCGTCCGATGGCCTGCATGGTGGCGTCGTCCAGGCCGCGCCCGTCTTCAAACACGGCGAGCTGGTTGCCGCCAAAGGTGGATTCGGCAAAGACGTTGAGCAGGCGGAAGGCGTAGCGCGACATGGTGGCGTCCGAAGTGTTGGGGAAGAAAAAAACGGTGTGGCGATGCGTCATCTTCAACGCACCGCCACACCGTCTCCATGCACACTTGCAGACAGTTTGCGCGAATCCGGCCTGACAGTTGGCGGACAGCCGTTACAGCAGCCGGTAGTCGTCCGTACGGGGCGTGCGTTCCATCACGGCGAACAGCGCCGGCGGTGGCGCGGCAACTTTGCGCTCGGCAAGGTCGAACCACGCGCACATGCTGGTGATTTCCGCACACAGGTCGCCCGCTTCATTGCGGATGCGGTTGACCATGATGAAACGCGAACCGCGCTCGTTGCGGCCGGCGGTCTCCACGCTCACGGTAAAGGCATCCATGAGGCGCAGTTCCTTGCGGTAGCTGACACGGTCTTCAAATACCACCGGCCCGAGCTTGTGCTGCGCGAAGGCCTTCGGGCCAAAGCCCTGCTCGGTCAGAAAACGAAACCGGCTGTGCGACGCGTAGTCGATGTAGCGCGTGTTTTTGAGGTGCTGGTTGCCGTCCAGGTCAGCCCACAGCACCTGATACGTATAGATCGACATGGACGGCTCCGATGCGGTGTGGGATTGGCTCACTTGCGATAGTCGTACACGCCGCGGCCGGTCTTGCGGCCCAGGTAGCCGGCGGCCACCATTTCGCGCATCAGCATGGCCGGGCGGTATTTCGGATCACCGAATTCGGTGTACAGCACTTCCATCACGGCCAGCATGGTGTCCAGGCCGATCATGTCGGCCAGCGCCAGCGGCCCGATCGGGTGATTGCAGCCGAGCTTCATGCCTTCGTCGATCTCCTCCGGCGAAGCCAGACCCTCGCCCAGCACGCAGAACGCCTCGTTGATCATCGGACACAGGATCCGGTTGACGACAAAGCCCGGGCTGTTCTTGACCGTGATGGGCGTCTTGCCGAGCTGCTTGGCCAGCGCTTCCACCGCCGCATGCGTGGCATCGCTCGTCTGCAGACCGCGAATGACTTCCACCAGCGCCATCATCGGCACCGGGTTGAAGAAATGCATGCCGATGAAGCGGCTGGCGTCGTGCAGCACGGCGGCCAGCTTGGTGATCGAGATGGACGACGTGTTCGACGCCACGATCGCGTGCGGCGCAGCGACCGCCTCGAGCTGCTTGAGGATCTTCACCTTCAGGTCGAAGTTCTCGGTGGCGGCCTCGATGACGAGGTCGGCGCGCTTGAGGTCGTCATAGCTGGTCGAGCCATGGATGCGTGCCAGCGCGGCGGCCTTGTCGGCTTCGGTCAGCTTTTCCTTCTTGATGAGGCGGTCCAGGCTGCCGGCCACGGTGGCAATGCCTTTCTGCACGGCGGCATCGCTGATATCCACCATCACCACATCCAGCCCGACCACGGCGCACGCTTGCGCAATGCCGTTGCCCATTGTTCCGGCACCGACGATGCCGACGACTTGAATTGCCATGAACTGCTCCTCGGTTGGTATTGCTTGGTATTGGAATGGAAGACGGGATGAAACAGATTGCAGAGGATAAACGACGCGGCGACGGGCAGAAAAGCCTCGCTGACGCTCCCGTCACATTTCACCGGTTCGCCGTATGATGGCCGGCGTCGCGCCCCCCTTTCACCCCAGGCGCCAGGACGCTGCAAATGGACCGCTTTCTCAGTATCGAAGCCTTCGTGCGCGTGGCAGAAACGCGCAGCTTTGCCGAAGCCGCCCGCCAGTTGGGCGTGACCAACTCGGTGGTCACCAACCGCGTGCAGCAGTTGGAGCGCTTTATCGAAGCGCCGCTGTTTCACCGCAGCACGCGGCACGTGCGCTTGTCCGAAGTGGGCGAGACCTACTACAAGCAATGCGCCGAAGCCGTCTGCATGCTGACGGATCTCACCGACCAGATGCGCGGCCTGCGCGCCACGCCGGCCGGCAAGCTGCGCATCCGCATGCTGCCCGGATACGCGCTCAGCCACTTTGCCGAACCGCTGGCCCGGTTCGGTGCGCAGTACCCCGATATCCAGCTCGACGTGGTGGTGGACGACAGCGTGGTCGACCCCATTGCCGACGGGTTCGACGTGGTGTTCCAGATCTTCCCGCCCATCAACGATTCGCTGATCGAGCGGCGCCTGTTCGCGCTGCGGCGCATGTTCTGTGCCACGCCAGCGTACGTGGAAGAGTACGGCCTGCCGCAGCAGCCGGCCGACCTGCTGCAGCATTCACTGGCGCTGTATTCCGGTTATCCGACACGCAAGCGCTGGGAGTTCTCGCGCAACGGCGAAACGCTCCCCGCGATGGACCTGCCCGAGCGGGTGCGCTCCAACTCCGTGCATCTGCTGCGCGACTACGCCCTGACCAGCGCCGGCATCGCCTGCCTGCCAACGCTCGTCATCAGCGACGACCTGGTCGCCGGCCGCCTCGTGCCCGTGCTGGCCGATTACGACCTGACACCGCTGCATTTCTCGGCCGTGTATCCGGCGACGCAGCGGCAGGCGGTCAAGGTGTGTGCGCTCATCGATTGCCTTGCCAGCCACCATGCCGGCGAGCTGGCTTGGGACAGACCGCTGCTCGAGCGCGGCTGGATCCGCTGACGTTGCTGAGGGCCACGCGGCCCGAATTCCACGACCGGCGCCCTCGGCCCGCGCGCGGATCCAGGGTACCGGCGGAGTGTTTCCGAACGTCGCGACGATTGTTCGGCAATCCCAAAAACTGCACTCGCCAATTCAGCCGTTCCACCCCGAACGCAACTTCCTATCATGGTTGGGCCGTTGATCGCGCCGCGTCGATGCGACGACAGGTCTGCAGCATCCCCTCTCGTAGTTCCCCATCGGAAACTGGATACGGCCATGAATCCCAAGCTGGAAGTCCTTACCCCGCAGAACTGTCAATTGATCTTCATCGACCACCAGCCGCAAATGGCCTTCGGCGTGCAATCGATC
This sequence comes from Ralstonia sp. RL, assembly GCF_001683835.1. NCBI lineage: Bacteria > Pseudomonadati > Pseudomonadota > Betaproteobacteria > Burkholderiales > Burkholderiaceae > Ralstonia > Ralstonia sp. RL. The sequence continues at coordinate 20,227 of NZ_LWRX01000160.1, forward strand.
GATCGTCAGGTCCTGAAGAACAACACCGTTGGCCTTGCCAAGGCCGCCAAAATCTTCAACATCCCCACCACCATTACGACCGTCGAGTCGCAGAGCTTTTCGGGCTACACCTATCCGGAGCTGCTCGATGTGTTTCCGGATCAGCCACTGCTCGAACGCACCTCGATGAACTCCTGGGACGACCAGAAGGTGCGCGATGCCCTGGCAAAGAACAACCGCAAGAAGGTGGTCGTCTCGGGTCTGTGGACGGAGGTGTGCAACTGCACCTTCGCGCTGTCGGCCATGCACGATGCCGACTACGAGATCTACATGGTCGCCGACGCTTCGGGCGGCACATCGAAAGACGCGCACGACTACGCCATGCAGCGCATGGTCCAGGCCGGCGTGGTGCCCGTGACGTGGCAACAGGTGCTGCTCGAATGGCAGCGTGACTGGGCCCACCGCGACACGTACGACGCCGTCATGAAGCTGGTGAAGGAGCACTCCGGCGCCTACGGCATGGGCGTGGACTACGCCTACACGATGGTGCACAAGGCCCCGCAACGCACCGCGACGCCGCACGAGGCGCTGGCTGCCGTGGCTGCCAACTGACCGCGCCGCCGACCATAAAAGAAGACGCTGTTCCGGCCGGGCGACGCATGTGCAACCGCATGCGTCGCCCAGTCGCCCCTTCAACGCCCCCCTCTCTCATTCCCATGCAAACGATTACCACCCAAGACGGTACGCGCATCTTTTACGAGGACTGGGGCAGCGGCAAGCCCGTCGTCTTCTCGCAGGGCTGGCCGCACAACGCCGACGCGTGGGACGCGCAGATGCTGGTCTTCGTGCAGAAGGGCGTTCTGGAGCCCTCCTCGTGAAGCCCTATCTCATCTCCATTGCCGTCGGCATGCTGGTTGGCGTCATCTATGCACTGCTGCACGTCCGCTCACCGGCGCCACCGGCCATCGCGCTGGTCGGGCTGCTCGGCATGCTGATCGGCGAACAGATCGTGCCGGCCGCGCAGCGCCTGCTGGCCGGGGAGCCGATCACCATGGCGTGGTTCCGGCACGAATGCGTGCCGAAGATCACCGGCGCGCCGCCTCAAGTGCCGAGCCAAGCGCCGCCCCAGGCGTCCCCCACGGACCTGGCCGCCACCGGCGAATCCGGCAGCGCCACGCCGCGCAATCCGAGCTGATGCCATGACACGCCTGTCGCTCGAACCCTCGCACGCTGCCGCGCCCGCCGGCACCGCGGCGAATGTTGCCCTGCATGCCGGCCTGCTGTTCCTGCGCGTCACCGGCAGCGCCCTGCTGATCGCCGTGCATGGGCTGCCCAAGGTGCTGCACTACAGCCAGGAACTGACGCGCATTGAAGACCCATTCCACATGGGCGCCGCACCCACGCTGCTGCTCGCCATCCTGTCGGAAACACTGTGTCCGCTGCTGATTGCGCTTGGCGTGCTGACGCGCCTGGCGTGTCTGCCCATCATCGCCACGTTGCTGGTGGCCATGCTGGTGGTGCATCCGGACTGGTCGCTTGCCGATGGACAGTTCGGCTGGATGCTGCTGATCATCTTCACCACCGTCCTGATTGCCGGACCCGGACGCTTTTCGATCTATCCCAAATACTGACGCAATGACCGCCGACCTCATCCTGCACAACGGCCGCATCCACACGGTCGACCGCGAACGCCCCACCGCCAGCGCCGTTGCCGTGCGTGAGGGCCGCTTCGTTGCCGTGGGCGACGATGCCACCGTGATGGCCCAGCGCGGCGCTGCCACCCAGGTCATCGACCTGCGCGGGCGCACCGTCATTCCCGGCCTGAACGATTCACACCTGCACTTGATCCGGGGCGGGCTGAACTACAACCTCGAGCTGCGCTGGGAAGGCGTGCCCTCCCTGGCCGACGCGATGCGCATGCTCAAGGAGCAGGCTGCGCGCACGCCGTCGCCGCAATGGGTGCGCGTGGTGGGCGGCTGGTCGGAATTCCAGTTTGCCGAGCGCCGCATGCCGACGCTCGAAGAGCTGAACCAGGCCGCGCCCGATACGCCCGTGTTCGTGCTGCACCTGTATGACCGCGCGCTGCTCAACCGCGCGGCGCTGCGCCAGGTCGGCTACACCAAGGACACGCCGAACCCGCCCGGCGGCGAGATCCAGCGCGACGCATCCGGCGAGCCCACTGGCATGCTGATCGCCAGGCCCAACGCGATGATCCTGTACGCGACGCTCGCCAAGGGGCCGAAGCTGCCGCCCGAATACCAGGTCAACTCCACGCGCCAGTTCATGCGCGAGCTGAACCGCCTGGGCGTGACGAGCGCCATCGACGCGGGCGGCGGCTTCCAGAACTACCCGGAAGACTACGAGGTCATCCGCGAGCTGTCGGCGCAGAACCAGCTCACCATCCGCATCGCCTACAACCTCTTCACGCAGAAGCCGAAAGAAGAGCTGGCCGACTTCAAGAACTGGACCGGCAGCCTGCAATACCGCCAGGGCGATGACTTCTTCCGCCACAACGGCGCGGGCGAGATGCTGGTCTTCTCCGCCGCTGATTTCGAAGACTTCCTGCAACCGCGCCCCGACCTGCCCGAGACGATGGAGCAGGAGCTGGAAACCGTGGTGCGCCACCTCGTCGCGCAGCGCTGGCCGTTCCGGCTGCACGCCACTTACGACGAATCGATTTCGCGCATGCTCGATGTGTTCGAGCGCGTGAACCGCGACATTCCCTTCAACGGCCTGCCGTGGTTCTTCGATCATGCCGAGACGATTTCGCCGAAGAACATCGAGCGCGTGCGCGCGCTCGGGGGCGGCATCGCCATCCAGGACCGCATGGCCTTCCAGGGCGAATACTTTGTCGACCGCTACGGCGCAGCCGCTGCCGAACAGACGCCGCCCATCAAGCGCATGCTGGCCGAAGGCGTGCCCGTGGGCGCCGGCACCGACGCCACGCGCGTGTCGAGCTACAACCCGTGGACGTCGCTGTACTGGCTGGCGAGCGGGCGCACCGTGGGCGGCATGGCGCTGTATCCGGAAGGGCTGCCGCGCGAGGTGGCGCTCGAGCTGTACACGCACGGCAGCGCGTGGTTCTCCGCAGATCAGGGCAACAAGGGGCAGATCAAGGTGGGGCAACTCGCTGATCTGGCGGCGTTGTCGGCGGATTTCTTCAGCGTGCCCGAGGCCGATATCAAGACCATCGAATCGGTGCTGACGGTGGTGGGCGGCCGCATCGTCTACGGCGCCGCCGAGTTTGCCGAATTCGGCCCGCCGCCGATTCCAGTGCTGCCGGAGTGGTCGCCCGTGGCGCGCGTGCCGGGGCACTGGCGGCCGGCTGCGCCCATGCAGCAGCAGGTGCATCAGTGCGTCGGTTCGTGTTCGGTGCACGGCCACGCCCACCAGAAAGCGCGCACGGCTAATGTGCCGACCACCGACTTCCGCGGCTTCTGGGGCGCCTTCGGGTGTTCGTGCTTTGCCTTCTGAAGCGGCGACGGCGGCAACGGCCACACCAGCGTCAGCGCGTTTCCTGATCGCACAGGGAACGCTGCTGGCGTTCGTCGCGGGTTATGTGGATGTGGTCGGCTTCGCGGCGTTGTTCGGACTGTTCACCGCGCATGTCACCGGCAACTTCGTGATGATCGGCCTGGAACTGGCGGGCTCCGGCCAAGGCGTGCTTGCCAAGCTGCTGGCGCTGCCCATGTTCGTGATGGCCGTGGCGGCGACCAAACTCGCCGTGACGGCGCTCGCGCGGCGCGGTGTGGCGCCGCTGCGGCCGCTGCTGCTTGTGCAGGCTGTTCTGCTGCTGGCCTTCATGGCGGCGGGCCTGCTGGCGCTGCCGATTCAGTCGCCCGATGCACCGGCCACCATCGTTGTCGGGCTGATCGGCGTCGCGGCGATGGGCGTGCAGAACGCCAAGGCGCGCATCGTGCTGTCGGAACACGCCCCCACGACGATCATGACGGGCAACACCACGCAGATCGTGATCGACGTGGTGGAGCTGCTGTCGCCGGGCGCTACGCAGAAGGACGTTGCGCGCACGCGGTTGCGCAAGATGGTGCCGCCGCTTGCCGGCTTTGCCATCGGGGCGGTGCTGGGGGCGCTGGCGTTTGCGACGCTATCGTTCTGGTGCGTGTTGCCGCCCGTGGGGATTCTGGTGGGCCTGGCGATCCTGCAACGCTAGGCCACCGCCCGGTCAGAGCTTGACGCGGCGGAAGAGCGTCGAGAAATCGATCGACTCCACCTGCCGGGGCTCCAGCTCCAGCGCAGCGATGTATTCACCCAGGTGTTCGCCCATCAGCCGCGCGGCACGCTCGCCCTCGCGGCGCTCCACCGCATCGAGAATGGCCAGGTGTTCGTCGTGGCCGCAGCTCGGCCGTGCGGGAGACTCATAAAGCCCGATCAGCAGCGAGGTGCGCGCCACCAGCGTGCGCAGCATCGCCGTGATGATGGGGTTGCCGTTGGCCTCGGCAAGCTGGATGTGGAAATCGCCCGACAGGCGGATCCACTCACGCCAGTTGCCCGATTCCCGGCTGGCATGTTCTGCCGCGGCCAGCGCGCGCAATTCGGCGAGTTGAGCCGCGGTGGCGTGCTGGGCCAGCTCCCGCACCGAGCCGGTTTCCAGAATCAGCCGCGCCCCAAAGACCTGTCGCGCTTCCGCCGCGTCGTGCACGGCGATGATCGCGCCGCGATTGGGCTGCAGCTCCACCACGCCCTCATGCGCCAGCTTCACCAGCACCCGGCGCAATGTCCCCCGCGTAATCCCAAAAGCCTTGCATAGCTGTGCCTCGACCAGGCGCGTGCCCGGCGGCAGCTTCTGCTCAAGGATCGCCTCGTACACCGCATCGGAAATGCGGGCGTCGATTTCGGCGTTGTTGCGGCGGGGCCGGGAGATCGGAGGGGTCGTAGGCGCTGGCATCTCGCCATTCTAATCGAGCAAACCGCGCTTGGATTGTGCACAACCCTGATGCCAATCCGGACGACCTTGGTGCGACATCCTCAAGAAATCTCCCCGCCTCCCACAAGGTTTTGCACCAGAAGCAGGCGAAAACCTGGGATTTTGCATGGCACGGTTACTGCATAGAGGACCTCCGTGATTGTGCACAATCCAAACGAAGCTTGTACTCAACATAGAACGCAATGCCGGGAGCGGCCACGCGGTCGCGCCAATTCATTTAGGGGGATCACCTGTCATGAGCACCACCACCAAGCTGGGCGCTGCCGCCCTGGCATTCGGGCTGTCTGGCGTCGCTGCGGCGCAGTCGAGCGTGACGCTGTCGGGCGTCATCGATACCGGCGTGAGCTGGACCAACCATGCCGGCAACGGCTCGCAAAGCCTGACCGGCGTGTCGGACAGCATTCTCGGTGTGTCCAACTTCGGCCTGAGCGGCAAGGAAGACCTCGGTGGCGGCCTGAAGGCGCTGTTCAACCTGCAGGCGGGTTTCAACCCGAGCAACGGGCGCATGTCGTCCAACGGGACGCTGTTCTCGCGCAATTCGTATGTCGGGCTGAGTTCGTCGTCGGGCACGCTCACGGCCGGCAAGCAATGGAACTTCAACGACGACTGGCTGGTGGGCAGCGTCTTCAAGGGCGGCTACAACTCGGGCTCGATCTTCAAGTTCAGCGAGTTCGACGCCGTCAGCGAGATCTACAACAACACGGTCAAGTACGTGTCGCCCGACCTGGGCGGGGCGCAGTTCGGCGCGATGTACGGCTTTGGCGAAGCTGCGGGCTCGATCTCGCAGGGTTCGCTGTTCAACCTGGCGGGGCGCTATAGCGCCGGCCCGCTGTACCTGGCCGCCAGCTACGACCAGGAGCGCGATGGCAGCGGCACCGGCTCGCTCTACAAGCTGATCACCGTGGGCGGCAGCTACACAATTGGCGCGACCAAGCTGCGGCTGGGCGCGGCGCGCGCCGATGTGGGCGGCACGGGCGCGTTCCAGTCGATTCCCAGCATGTCGGCGCGCAAGGCCTACGCCGTGGAAGGCGGCGTCGACTACGCCTTCACCACGGCCTTTACCGGCTCGGCCGATGTGCTGTACCGCCGTAACACGACGCTGTCGAACAGCTCGATGGTCTACCGGCTGCTGGGCCTCTACAGCCTGTCGAAGCGCACCACGCTGGTGGCCAACGTGGCGTATCTGAAAAACTCGTCGAGCGCGACGGAAGCGCTGGTCAACACCACATCGGGCGCCATCGGCGGCGGTGTGCCGGGCACAAGCCAGACCTCGGTGGCGCTGGGCGTGCGTCACACCTTCTGACCCGCGCGAAGCCGGTCGCGCCACCTGCCCCGGTATGTGGCGCGGCTGCCCGCAGATGCGGCCATACGCACCAGAACGACGCATGCCCGGCCCGCGCGCCGTGAAATTGCCGCGCGCAGACAGGCATACCTATTGCACCAACCCGACATGACCCGCGCCCCCACCGCTCCCGCTGCCGTCGCTGCTTCCGCTGCCGACTCCCTCGAACTCGTTGCGCTGACCAAGCGTTACGCGCAAGACGCCGTGGCGGTCGATGCCATCAATCTGCGCGTGCCCGCCGGCAGCTATTGCTGCCTGCTGGGCCCGTCGGGCTGCGGCAAATCGTCAACGCTGCGCATGATTGCCGGCCACGAGCATGTGAGTGACGGCGACATCCTGCTGGGCCACCGCAACATCACCAACCTGCCGGCGGCGTCGCGCGGCACGGCCATGATGTTCCAGAGCTACGCGCTGTTTCCGCATTTGAGCGCGCTCGACAACGTGGCCTTCAGCCTGAAGATGCGCGGCATCAACACTCGCGAACGCCGCCAACGCGCGCAGGCGTTGCTCGAACGCGTGGCGATGGGCCACCTGGCGCAGCGCCGGCCGGGCGAGTTGTCGGGCGGCCAGCAGCAACGCGTGGCGCTGGCACGTGCGCTGATCATGGAGCCGCGCGTGCTGCTGCTGGACGAACCGCTCTCTGCGCTGGACCCGTTCCTGCGCACGCAGATGCGCGCCGAGCTGCGGCGCTGGCAGCAGGAGCTGGGGTTGACGTTCGTGCATGTCACGCACTCGCAGGAAGAAGCGATGGCGCTGGCCGACCAGATGGTGGTGATGAACCACGGCCGCATCGAACAGGCCGGCAGCCCGCGCGAGATCTACAACCAGCCGGCCAGCGCGTTCGTTGCCACCTTCATCGGCGGACACAACCTGCTGGAAGACGCGCATGGGCCCGTGGCGGTGCGCATCGATCGCATGGCCCTGCACGCCGATGAGGCCACCGCCGGAGACCGCCCGCGCGTGCAAGGCCGCATCTGCGACATCGAATACCAGGGCACGCACGTGCTGGTGAGCGTGGAAGGCGTGGCGCTCTCGCCCTCGCAACGCGTGACGGTGAGCCTGCCAGAGACCGACGCCGCCATCGCGCGCCTGGCGCTGCATCAACCCATCTGGGCTTCGTGGGATGCCGCGCAGGCGCACCGTCTGCCGGCCCGCTCCGCCGCCTGACACCCGAGACCCGACATTCCAATCCGCAGCCTGACGGCTTCAGGCGCTGCCTTCACCTTCACATCAGGGGTTGCAACATGTCTGACGATTCCAACGACTTCAAGGCCGGCCGCCGCACCGCACTCAAGGGCGTGGCCGCCATCCTGGCCACCGGCGTCGTACCCGCGATCCACGCGCAAGAAAAGCTGACGCTGCGCTACCTCGGCACGGCGGTCAACCAGGACAAGCTGATCGCCGAAAAATTCGAAGCCGACACCGGCATCCGCGTGCAGTACGTGGCCGTCACCACCGACGAGATCACCAAGCGCGCCGTGACCGCTCCGAGCAGCTTCGACCTGATCGACACGGAGTATTTCTCGCTCAAGAAGATCGTGCCGACCGGCAACCTGCTGGGCATCGACGCGCGGCGCATCAAGAACGCCGACAAGATCACGTCGCTGTTCACGAAGGGCGAGGTGGCCGGCAAGAAGGTGGGCGACCAGGGCACCGCGCCCAAGAAGGTCATGTACCTGCCGGGCCCCAATGCGACCACGTTCGCGACCTCGCCCACGCAGTTCATGACGCTGATCCCGACCGTGTACAACGCGGACACGCTGGGCATTCGCCCCGATCTCATCAAGCGCCCCATCAACTCGTGGGCCGAGCTGCTGAACCCCGAGTTCAAGGGGCGCGCGTCGATCCTGAACATTCCGTCGATCGGCATCATGGACGCGGCGATGGTGGTGGAAGCCAAGGGCCTGCACAAGTACGCCGACAAGGGCAACATGACCCGCGCCGAAATCGACCTGACCATCAAGACGCTGATCGAAGCCAAGAAGGCCGGCCAGTTCCGCGCGCTGTGGAAGGACTTCAACGAAAGCGTGAATCTGATGTCCTCGGGCGAGGTGGTGATCCAGTCGATGTGGAGCCCGGCGGTGACGGCCGTGCGCAGCAAGGGCATCGACTGCACGTTCCAGCCGCTGAAGGAAGGCTATCGCGCGTGGGCTGCCGGCTTCGGCATTCCGAAGACGGTGTCGGGCAAGAAGCTCGATGCGGCATATGAATTCATCAACTGGTTCCTCGACGGCTGGGCCGGTGCGTACCTGAACCGCCAGGGCTACTACAGCGCCGTGCTCGAAACAGCCAAGGCCAAGATGGAGCCGTACGAGTGGGCCTACTGGATGGAAGGCAAGCCCGCCGCCAAAGACATCAAGAGCCCGCACGGCGATGTGCTTGCCAAGGCCGGCAGCGTGCGCGACGGCGGCAGCTACGAACAGCGCATGGGCGGCATCGCCTGCTGGAACGCGGTCATGGACGAGAACGAGTACATGGTCCGCAAGTGGAACGAGTTCGTCGCCGCCTGATCATGACGACCACAGCACCGTCCACATCGTCCGAACCGTCGGCAGCGTCGGCGCCGGCCAACGACGCACCCGCTGCCGCCCGGCGCCCGGTCGGTCCGGGCCTGCAGGCGCTGCCGTTTGCGGCGGTGTTCGTGGTGTTCTTCCTCATCCCGCTCGGGCTGGTCGCGATGGTCAGCTTCTGGGATTTCAACGAGTACGCGCTGCTGCCGACCTTCACCTTGCGCAACTACGCCAAGCTGTGGGAAGGCTGCGGCCACCTCAATGAATACGGCGATCTGTGCGTGACCGCGTCGACGTATCTGTCGACGCTGCGCTTTGCGTTGGGCACCTGGGCGCTCACGCTGGTGCTGGGTTTTGCGCTGGCGTACTTCCTCGCGTTCCACGTGCGCTCGGCTGCCATGCAGACGCTGCTGTTCGTGATCTGCACGGTGCCGTTCTGGACGTCCAACGTGATCCGCATGATTTCCTGGATTCCGCTGCTGGGCCGCAACGGCCTCGTCAACCAGACGCTGCAGGCCATGCACCTGATCGACCAGCCACAGGACTGGCTGCTGTATTCGAACTTCTCGGTGCTGCTGGCGTACGTGCACCTCTACACCATGTTCATGATCGTGCCGATCTTCAATTCGATGATGCGCATCGACCGCGCGTTGCTCGAAGCCGCGCGCGATGCGGGCGCCACCGCGTGGCAGACGCTCTGGCATGTGATCGTGCCGCTGTCGCGCAGCGGCATCCTGATCGGCTCCATCTTCATCCTGACCATCGTGATGGGCGATTTCGTCACCGTCGGCGTGATGGGCGGCCAGCAGATTGCCTCGGTCGGCAAGATGATCCAGGTGCAGACGTCGTACCTGCAATTTCCGCTGGCCGCCGCCAATGCCGTGGTGCTGCTGCTGACGGTGCTGATGATCATCTGGGGTCTGACCCGCGTGGTCGACATCCGCAAGGAGCTTTGACATGCAAGCGCGCTTTCGTGAACCACGCGCCCCCGGCTTCTGGCCGCTGGCATGCCTCTTCGCGCTGTTTGTGCTGTTCCTGTACGGGCCGATGCTGACGATCTTCGCACTCAGCTTCCAGGGCCCGGACGGCGGGCTGACGTTCCCGATGAACGGGCTGTCGCTGCACTGGTATCGCCAGCTGGCCGAGGGGCTGGGCGTGGTGGATATCGGCGCGGCGTTCCGGCGCTCGCTCGCACTCGGCGCGGTGGTGATGGCGCTGACCATGGGGCTCTCGCTGCTGGCCGCGCTGGCGTTTCGCAAGCGGCTGCGCGGCGGCGGTGTGCTGTTCTATGTGACGGTGGCCAGCCTGATCATGCCGTCCATCGTGGTGTCGCTCGGCATCGGCCTGCAGTTCCGGCTGATCGACTCGGGCCTCAAGGCGCTGCTCACCGCGTTGGGCATGAGCGATCAGGCCGACAGCTTTGGATCGTCGCTCGGCCTGTGGACCTCCGCCCTCGGTGCGCACCTCACGTGGACGCTGCCGTTCGGCCTGCTCATCATGTTCGCCGTCTTCAACCGCTTCAACCCGGCCTACGAAGAAGCCGCGCGCGACCTGGGCGCCACGCCGTGGCAGACCTTCCGCCACGTCGTGCTGCCGCTGATTGCGCCGTCGCTCATCGGCGTGGGCATGTTCGGTTTCACGCTGAGCTGGGACGAGATCGCGCGCACCTCGCAGGCGATTGGCGATGTCAACACGCTGCCGCTCGAGCTGCAAGGCTTGACCACCACCGTCACGACGCCGTCCATCTACGCGCTGGGCACGCTCACCACCGTGGTGTCGTTCGTGGTGATGGGGCTGACGATGCTGGCCATTGTTCGACTGCGCCGCCGCCAGAGCGCCGGGCGTGTCGACTGAACGCGTGCCAATGACCATCGCTACCGAATCCTCCCGCCCGCGCCGGCTGCTGTTGATCAACCCCAACACCACAAGCGCGCTCACACAGACCATCACACGCTTCGTGCAGGCCGCATTGCCCAGCGATGTTGTTGTGGAATCCGTCACCGCCCGATTTGGCGCGCCGTATATCGCCACCGAAGTCGGCTACGCGGTGGCCGCGCACGCCGCGCTCGACGCATGGACGCGGGCGGAGCAGCCAGCCATCGACGCCGCCATCATCGGCTGCTTTGGCGACCCGGGGCTCTTCGCGCTGCGCGAGGTGGCGCCGTGCCCCGTCACCGGCCTGGCGGAAGCCGCGTTGATGGAAGCGGCAACGTACGGCAGTTGCGCGGTCATCACGGGCGGCCACGCGTGGGGTCCGATCCTGGAGCGCTTGCTGCCCACGCTGGAGGGCGGCCACACCGTGCGCGACATCCATACCGTCGAACTCGACGGGGCCGCGCTATACGCCGCGCCGGATGCGGCAGAACAGATCTTGATCGGCGCCTGCACGACCGTCCTGCGGCGCCAGCCCGTGGATGCGATCGTGCTGGGCGGCGCCGGGCTGGCGGGCCTCGCGCAGAAGCTGCAAGCCCACGTTCCCGTACCGCTCATCGACAGCGTGACAGCAGCCGCGCGCCAGGTATGGCATGCCCAGCGCGGCGGGCATGGCGCGCTGCCGGCGTGGATTGCGCCCGCCACGCACGCTTGAACGGGGTGCGGGCTACATGTTGCGCCGGTACTGCCCGCCCACCTCGAACAGCGCATGCGTGACCTGCCCGAGCGAGCAGACGCGCACCGCATCCATCAGCACGGCAAACACGTTCTGATCGTCAATCACCGCGCGCTGCAGGCGCTGCAGCATGGCGGGCGCTTCCCGGGCATGCCGCGCATGAAACGCTTCCAGGCGCGCGAGTTGGCTCTGCTTCTCTTCCTCGCTGGACCGTGCCAGTTCGATGTGCGGCGGCACCACGCTCTCGGCGTCGGGGTTGCGGAACGTATTCACACCGATGATCGGCAGCGAGCCATCGTGCTTGCGCTGCTCATACAGCATCGACTCTTCCTGGATCTTGCCGCGCTGGTAGCCGGTTTCCATCGCCCCCAGCACACCGCCGCGCTCGGCAATGCGTTCGAACTCCTGCAGCACGGCTTCTTCCACGAGGTCCGTCAGCTCGTCAATGATGAAGCTGCCCTGGTTCGGGTTCTCGCACTTGGCCAGGCCCCACTCGCGGTTGATGATGAGCTGGATGGCCAGGGCGCGCCGCACCGATTCGGCCGTCGGCGTGGTGATCGCCTCGTCGTAGGCATTCGTGTGCAGGCTGTTGCAGTTGTCGTAGATGGCGATCAGCGCCTGCAGCGTCGTGCGGATATCGTTGAAGGCAATCTCCTGCGCGTGCAATGACCGGCCCGACGTCTGCACGTGGTACTTCAGCTTCTGGCTGCGCTCGTTCGCGCCGTACTTGTCTCGCAGGGTGACCGCCCAGATGCGGCGCGCGACGCGGCCGAGCACGCTGTATTCCGGGTCCATGCCGTTGGAAAAGAAGAACGACAGGTTCGGCGCAAAGTCATCGATGTGCATGCCGCGCGCGAGATACGCCTCCACATACGTGAAACCGTTGGCCAGCGTGAAGGCGAGTTGCGAGATCGGGTTCGCGCCCGCCTCGGCGATGTGGTAGCCCGAGATCGACACCGAGTAGAAATTGCGCACCTGGTGGTGCACGAAATATTCCTGGATATCGCCCATCACCTTGAGCGAAAACTCCGTCGAGAAGATGCAGGTGTTCTGCCCTTGGTCTTCCTTCAGGATGTCGGCCTGCACCGTGCCGCGCACGTTCTGCAGCACCCACGCGCGAATCTTTGCCTCTTCGTCCTGCGTCGGCTCTCGCCCATTGTCGGCGCGGAATTTGTCGAGGTTCTGGTCGATGGCGGTATTCATGAACATCGCCAGGATCGTCGGCGCCGGGCCGTTGATCGTCATGGACACCGACGTGTTCGGGCTCGTGAGGTCAAAGCCGTCGTACAGCACCTTCATGTCGTCAAGCGTGGCGATCGACACCCCTGAGTTCCCGATCTTGCCGTAGATGTCCGGGCGCACGGCCGGGTCTTCGCCGTAGAGCGTGACGGAGTCGAACGCGGTGGAGAGCCGCTTGGCCTCCATGCCTTCCGAGACGAGCTTGAAGCGACGGTTGGTGCGGAAGGCATCGCCCTCGCCCGCGAACATGCGCGTCGGGTCTTCGTTTTCGCGCTTGAAGGCGAACACGCCGGCGGTGTACGGAAAGCTGCCCGGCACGTTCTCGCGCATCAGCCAGCGCAGCACTTCGCCGTCGTCTTCGTACGGCGGCAGCACGACCTTGCGGATGGTGGTGCCCGAGAGCGTGGTGTGCGTGAGCTGCGTGCGGATTTCCTTGTCGCGAATCTTGACGACGTATTCGTCGCCGGAATACGCGCGGCGCAGGTCGGGCCACATGGCGAGCAGCTTGCGCTCGGCGGCACCGAGCTGCGCGTCGCGCTCGGCCGCCTGCTTGTCGAGCGCCGACAGCGTCTGCACGGTGGCGCCCGCTTGCTCCAGCATGCGATGGCTGGCACGCAACTGCTGGCGCTCGCGCGCGAGGCGGCTTTGCGCGTCGACGCGGCGGTGGTAGCCGCGCACGGTGTCGGCCACTTCGGCCAGGTAGCGGGCGCGCGCCGGCGGCACGATGGCGTCGTGGCTCGTGGAGCATTTGCCGGCTGGGCGCGGAAGCGTGCGGCTCGACAGCGCCATGCCGCGCTCGGCCAGCCGATCGGCCAGCGCGTGGTACAGCGCCGTCACGCCGTCGTCGTTGAAGTGCGAGGCCTGCGTGCCGAACACCGGCATGTCTTCGGGGCGGGCGTGCCATTGCTCACGGTTGCGCTGCACCTGCTTGGCGACGTCGCGCCAGGCGTCCTGCGCGCCCTTTCGGTCGAACTTGTTGATCGCCACCAGATCGGCAAAGTCGAGCATGTCGATCTTCTCCAGCTGGCTGGCGGCGCCAAACTCGGGCGTCATCACATACAGCGACAGATCGACATGCGGCACGATGGCCGCGTCGCCCTGCCCGATGCCGGAGGTCTCGACGATGACGAGATCGAACCCGCCCGCGCGGCAGGCGGCAATCACATCGGGCAGCGCGTCGGAAATCTCGCGACTCGCCTCGCGCGTGGCCAGCGAGCGCACGAAGATGTTCGGATGATTGATCGCGTTCATGCGAATGCGATCGCCCAGCAGGGCACCGCCCGACTTGCGCCGCGACGGATCGATCGAGATGACGGCGACGCGCAGCGTGTCCTTCTGGTCGAGCCGGAAGCGGCGGATCAGCTCGTCGGTGAGCGACGACTTGCCTGCGCCGCCCGTGCCCGTGATGCCGACCACCGGCGTCGGCGTGGCTGCTGCAGCCCCGCGTACGGCGTCGCGCAATGCCGGATCGATGCGGCCCGATTCCAGTGCCGTGATCAGCTGCGCGAGGGCGCGGCGGTCGCCGTTGGCGACGGGCTCCAGCGTGGCAGGCGCATAGACGGAAAGATCGATGTCGCAGCGCTGCACCATGTCGGCAATCATGCCGGCCAGGCCCATGCGCTGACCGTCTTCGGGGCTGTAGATGCGGGCGACGCCGTAGTCCTGCAGTTCTCGGATCTCCGCCGGCACGATCACGCCGCCGCCGCCACCGAACACCTGGATGTGCTCGCCGCCGCGGGCGCGCAGTGCGTCGATCATGTACTTGAAGTATTCGACGTGGCCGCCCTGGTAGCTGGACACCGCGATGCCCTGCACGTCTTCCTGCAACGCCGCGTTGACCACCTCGTCCACCGAGCGGTTGTGCCCGAGGTGGATGACCTCGCAGCCCATCGACTGCAGGATGCGCCGCATGATGTTGATCGACGCGTCATGCCCGTCGAACAACGATGCGGCCGTCACGAAACGCACCTTGTTGCGCACCGGCGCGGCTGCGCTGGCAGGCGTGGGATCGGCCGCGCGGGCAGCGGAAAGATCGGTCATGTCTCCACCTTCGATAAGTGGGGCGCCGGCGCTGGATGTGTTGTGCGGCGCACAAGGCGACGCGTGCCGGTCGGCGGGTCGAACAGACAGTATTTTCGGGGTTGGCGCGGTCGTCAACGGGCCGCACGGGCGATCACCTGTTGAGCCCTCCGCGCAAATAGGCACGTCGCCACCCGGGCCGGTTTGCGCAAATCGCGGACGACCGGAACGGTCCGATCTCGGTGCAACACCCAGCTTGCACACAATCGATACAACTCGTTAGAGTCGGCTTTTGGTCGGAAACGGGTCCGGCCACAGGGGGAACGTCCAATGCCAAGCCGCGCAACGACGATGCGCTGGTGTCTGATTGCCTTGCTGGCGTGGTCCGGCCACGCCCTGGCGTGGGACTACACGCCCGGCGCCATCCCGGGGCTGATCAGCGTGCTTGGCTTCCTGACGGTGCAATCGCAGGCGCTCGACCGCGCCATCCAGCGCTTTCCCGGCCAGCGTGAAGAGCTGATCCGCGCCCGTACCCAGTTCGACAACACCTTCCCGCAGGCGCTGGTCCGCACACGCCGCCTGATCGCCGGCATTCCGCTCTCCGACGACGAGCGCCAACTGCTGATCGAGCGTGCACTCGACGTCCACCAGCCGAGCGTGGGCATTTCCACGCAGACGCCGCAGACCGCCCACTCGCTGGCCGAACGCGTGGTGGCGCGCGCGCAAGGCAGCCAAGACCGCGCCACGCTGCAAACGCTGCTGGCGGTGGTCTACGACGACCGGCCCGCCGAAGAGCTGAGCAGCCGCTTTACGCAGGCCGTGACGTTGTCTGACTGGCCGAACGCGCGCGGCGCGAGCGTCAACCTGCGGCTGCCGTTCTCGTGGGAACGCGTGCCGCCCACGCCGCCGCGCAAACCCGACCCGGCGCGCGTGGCGATCGGCGCGTGGGCCAACCAGGGCGGCTCGGGGCTCTCGCGCATGGAACTGATCGTGCGCCCCACCGAAGGCGACCTTGAAGCCGTGCCCGACAACCGCGAACCGCGCTGGATGCGCGATGCCGTCAAGCAAGCAGTGGCGGGACCCTGCCGGCTGCTGGGCTGGGGCACGCAATCGTTCGGCGGGCGCAGCGGCGTGTGGGCCAGCTACATCGGCGAATCGCCCGGGCCGCATCCCCCGCGCGCGACCGGCAACACGCTGGTCGGCCGCGTCTTCATGGTGCCGACCGACGGCGCGCTGCTGATGCTGCACATGCAGTCTCCCGCCACGTCGCCCGAGCAGGCCAGCGCCGTGCGGCTGCGGTACGAGCCGCTGTGGAACGGCGTGGCGACATCGTTCAGCGTGTCAGGCGCCAAGCCGTAACACCCCCCACGCCGTACGCACCACGACGGCGCATCCCCCCTCCTGCCGCACCAATTCAAAGCAGAGACGCACCGATTTCGAGCCACCCGCAGCGAGCAGTGCGAAGGCGATGTCCTTCGCACGGCCCTGGTGCGCCATGCCACCTTTTTGCACACCGTTGGAACAACTTTTGCATCTGTCGGCGCTTTTTGCGTCATTTATGGGCACACGCTGCACCCGGATGACGCTGACCCTCAACCCGCACGACAACCGCAATGAACTCCATCAAAACCGGGGGCGACGCGCTCTTCATCCTGCTGGGCGCGATCATGGTGCTGGCCATGCATGCCGGCTTCGCGTTCCTTGAGCTGGGCACCGTCCGCAAGAAGAACCAGGTCAATGCGCTGGTCAAGATCCTGGTCGACTTTGCCGTGTCGACCATCGCGTACTTCTTCATCGGCTATTCGATCGCGTACGGGGTCAATTTCTTTACCGGCGCCGACGTGCTCGCCCAGCAGAACGGCTACGAGCTGGTGAAGTTCTTCTTCCTGCTGACGTTCGCGGCCGCCATCCCGGCCATCATCTCCGGCGGCATTGCAGAGCGTTCGCGCTTCGAGCCGCAACTGGCGGCGACCTTCGTGCTGGTGGGCTTCGTCTACCCGTTCTTTGAAGGCATCGCCTGGAACCAGCGCTTCGGCATCCAGCACTGGCTGCAGAGCGTGACAGGCGCAGAGTTCCACGACTTTGCCGGCTCGGTGGTCGTGCACGCGGTGGGCGGCTGGATCGCGCTGCCGGCGGTGCTGCTGCTGGGCGCGCGCCACGGCCGCTACAAGGACGACGGCCGCATCGCCGCGCATCCGCCGTCGAACATCCCGTTCCTGGCGGCCGGCGCCTGGGTGCTGGCGGTCGGCTGGTTCGGCTTCAACGTGATGAGCGCGCAGACGCTCGACAAGATGAGCGGCCTGGTTGCCATCAACTCGCTGATGGCGATGGTGGGCGGCACGCTCACCGCGTGGTGGATGGGCAAGAACGACCCGGGCTTTTCGTACAACGGGCCGCTGGCCGGCTTGGTGGCCGTGTGCGCCGGTTCCGACGTGATGCACCCGCTCGGCGCACTGGCCGTCGGCGGCATTGCAGGCGTGCTGTTTGTCTGGATGTTTACGCGCGTGCAGAACGTCTGGCGCATCGACGACGTGCTCGGTGTGTGGCCGCTGCACGGCCTGTGCGGCGCCTGGGGCGGCATCGCGGCCGGCATCTTCGGTTTGAAGGCGCTCGGCGGCCTGGGCGGCGTGTCGTTCTGGGCGCAGGTGGCGGGCACGGCCGGCGGCATCGCCATTGCGCTGATCGGCGGCACGGTGGTGTACGGCACGCTGCGCAAGCTCGTCGGGCTGCGGCTGGACCGCGAGGCCGAATTCATGGGCGCCGACCTGGCCATCCACCGCGTCTCGTCCACGCCGGAATCGGAAACGCACTGGTAAGCAGGCGCCGGCAGTCAGGAGAAGGCGCGCGCGGCGCTTGCTACAGTGAAAGCGTCTTCCCTCGCCCAACTGCAGGAGTGCCGCATGCCCGATATCGATCCGAATCACCCCATCACCGTCGAGTCGAACCCGCGCCGCGTCACGGTGACGCTCAACGGCTTCACCATCGCCAGCACGCACCTGGCGCGCACGCTGCGCGAGGCGTCGTACCCGCCGGTGCAGTACATCCCGCGCGACGATGTGCAGATGAACCTGCTGGAGCGCACGCAGCATCACACCCATTGCCCATACAAGGGCGATGCGTCGTACTACACGATCGTGGCCGGCGATGTGCGCGCCGACAACGCCGTCTGGACGTACGAACAGCCCAAGCCCGTCGCACGAGAAGTGGCGGGCTATCTGGCGTTCTATCCGAACAAGGTGACGATCCAGGAGGAGTGAGGGCGCAGACGCAGCTGACATGCCGCCGTCATGCCGCTGTCATGCAAGCGGTGCACGATGCGCGTGTTCCTCTTCTCACGGAGCCTCTTTCCGTGAAAGTTCCGAGACCCGGCGCAGACGATCTGTGGCCGGGTATTTTTTTGGGCGAGTGCCGGTGCTATTCTCGGCGGCACCATGCTGGACTTCCGCACTTACGGCCTCGCCGCGCCCCCGCACTCGCACGACTTCATGCAGGTCGTGATGCCCGCACGCGGCATCCTCGAGATGGATGTCGACGGCCGCAGCGGCCGTGTCGACATGCACCACGCCGCGCTCATTCCGGCGGGCGCCACGCACGCGTTTGAAGCCACCGGCGCCAACCGCTTCATCGTCTTCGACATCCCCGGGCAAACCGCAGATGCGCCCAGCCTGGGCGGCCTCGCCGACCGCGTGTTCTTTCCGCTCACGCCGGGCCTGCGGGCACTGACGACATGGCTCCAGGACGCGCCCGTCGTCGACGCCGCGCTGGCCACTGCGTGGTCGTCACTCGCGCTGGCAACGCTGGCCGCGCATCCGGCCAATCAATCCACGCAGATCCGCGCACGCCCCGATGCGCGTGCGGAGCGCGCCTGGCACGCCATCGAGCACCGCTACGCGGAGCCGCTTACCGTCGATGCGCTGGCCGCAGAAGCGGGCGTCAGTGCGCGTCGCCTCGCCACGCTGTTCCGTGCCGCCTACGGCACCACGCTGCATGCGCATCTGGCTGCGGTACGGCTGCGGCATGCATTGACGCTGCTGGAAAGCACCGCCCTGCCGATCGCCGAGGTTGCCGCACGCACCGGCTACTACGACCAAAGCGCCCTCACGCGCCACCTCAAGGCCACGCACGGCATCACGCCCGCCGCGGTGCGCCGCTAGCCCGGGCCCTTTCCGTTTTTGCCAAAGCGCAGCCGTCTTCGCCAAGACGTGCGGCACGCGCACGCGCAGAGTGCCGGTTCGATTGATCTTTTCGGACAGGCGCTCCATGGCTGTTGGCGACACCTCCTCTGCAACGCAGCTGCATCACGGTCAGCACGACGCGCGGCGCGACCACCTCACGGGCATCGGCTACGGCGTCGCGGCCGGCGCGCTGTGGGGCGTCATCTTCGTCGCGCCGAAAATGCTGCCGCAGTTTTCACCGCTGGCGCTGTCGGCCGCGCGGTACGTGCTGTACGGCGTGCTCTCGCTCGCGCTGGCGCTGCCGGTGTGGCGCACGCTGTGGCGCAAAACGACCGGGCGCGACTGGGCGGCGCTGCTGCTGTTATCGCTGCCCGGCAACATCCTGTACTACCTGTGCGTGGCGGGCGGCGTGCAGCGCGCGGGCGTGGCGCCGGTCTCGCTCATCGTCGGGCTGTTGCCCGTGACGGTCACACTGGCCGGCGCGGCCGAACGCGGCAGCCTGCCGTTGCGGCAACTTGCCGTGCCGCTGCTGATGGCCGTGGCCGGCGTGGTGTGCATTTACCTCGATGCGCCCGACGTGCATTCGAGTGCCAGCGGCAGAACCTATTTCATCGGGCTGTTGATGGCAGCGGGCGCGCTGGCCTGCTGGACCGTGTATGCGGTGTGCAATGCGCGGTACCTGCGCGCGCGGCCGCAGTTCACGAGCCGCGAATGGTCGCTGTTGACGGGCGTCGCGACCGGGGTGCTGTCACTGGCGCTGGCCGTGCCGGCGTTCTTGCTGCCCGGCATGGCGACGGCGTCTGCGCAGCCCGCATCGGCGTGGGCGATGTTCTGGCTGGTGAATATGGGCGTGGCGCTCGGGGCGTCTGTGCTCGGGAACAGCCTGTGGAATGCAGCCAGCCGCAAGTTGCCGTTAACGCTGTCGGGGCAGTTGATCGTGTTTGAGACGGTGTTTGCGTTGGTGTATGGGTTTGTTTATGAGGGTCGGTTGCCGCATGGGTTGGAGGTGGCGGCGGGGGTTTTGTTGGTGAGTGGGGTGGGGTTGGCGGCGAGGCGACATGGGTAGGTTTTTTTGGGGTTGTTTTTTGCCTTGGTGGTCCATCCCTTGTTTCATCCCCTGCCGGGGCTGACTCACTTTCTTTGGTCTTGCCCAAAGAAAGTAAGCAAAGAAATGCGCGCCCGAGATGGCGACCCATCCCTTGAATTTGCGTAACCGGGCGGAGGTGGGGAAAACTCGCTTCGCTCAGACAGTTCCCCACCTTTTTTCCGCCCGCTTACGCAAATTCAAGGCGCCATCAAGGGCAGGAAAGTCAAAGGCCAAACCATCTCAACGCAAGCCCAAACGACAAGGCCAACCGCGCGATGGGTTGGCCTTTCTCTTTTGACGTTGAGCCCTTGATGGCGCCTTGGATTTTTGTTGCGGGGAGGAAAAAGAGGGGAGGCTGTCTGAGCGCAGCGAGTTTGCCTCCCCTC
>NZ_LWRX01000235.1:0-1674 GCF_001683835.1 Ralstonia sp. RL
GCTCGGTCAGTGGATCGAGGAGCGCTGCGTCCTGGCCAAAACCCACCGCGAAGGCGTGTCCGAGTTGTTCGCCGACTGGCGCGAATGGGCCGAGCGTGCGGGCGAGTACGTGGGCTCGGTCAAGCGCTTCTCCGAGCTGATGGCGACGCGCAAGTTCGAGAAGTGCCGCCTGCATGGCGGTGCCCGCGCCCTGGCCGGCATCAGCCTGAGGCCCAAGCCCCCGAGCGACAACTACCGCGGCGGCTATCCCTACCGAGACGACTGACGAGAGGCCGGGTGACGGATTTGACAGGTCCACTGATTAACCCCTCACGCGTGCGCGCGCACGCACGATAGGGAGATTTCCGGCAGACCTGTCGCATCCGTCACCCGCCTCCATGAAATGGAGTGAATGATGAGAACGACGATTCTGGCCCTCGATCTGGGTACACGCACCGGGTGGGCGCTGCAGCACCTGGACGGCACGATCACCAGCGGCACCGAGCAATTCAAACCGCAGCGCTTCGAAGGTGGCGGCATGCGCTTCCTGCGATTCAAGCGCTGGCTCAACGATCTGTACGCGGCGAGCCAGCACATCAACGCGGTGTTCTTCGAAGAAGTGCGGCGGCACGCGGGTGTGGATGCGGCGCACGCCTATGGCGGCTTCATGGGGCATCTGACCGCCTGGTGCGAGCACCACAACATCCCGTACCAGGGCGTTCCGGTCGGCACGATCAAGAAGCACGCGACCGGCAAGGGCAATGCGAGCAAGGAGGAAATGATCGCGGCAACGATTAAGCGCGGCTTAAAGGTTGCCGACGACAACGAAGCCGACGCGCTGGCACTGCTCTACTGGGCCATCGAGACGCAGGAGGTGTGAGATGAAGCTTCCCACACCCACCTACCGTTGTCCTCTGGGCCGCTTGCAGCCCGAGGCCACAAACCTTGAGGTCCTGAAGCAACGGGGTTGGCGCGACCAGCACATCCTGGTGGTCAACGCTTCCGACGAACGTCTGGACTTCATCGAGCGTGAGATCGTGCGACGCATCGGAGAACGTCTGTACGGACAGGGAGGGGCACGTCGTGGCTGACCGTCGCACTCCCTTGACGATTGAAGACGTGGCGGCACGCTTCGAGGAAGCCGCCACCACAGGACGTCGCCTGCCACCCGTGCGTGTGCAAGGCTACTTCAACACGTGGCCGGCCTTCGTGCGCAAGGAGTGGGAGGCCTTCGCTGCGAACGAGAAGGTCTACCGCCCATTCCCACCCAGCCCTGAAGCCATCGACCGCATGCTAGAGACGATGCGCTGGGTGCAGTGGCTCGATATTGAGCAACGCCACCTGGTGTGGATGCGGGCCAAGCGCTATGGCTGGCGCGACATCACGATCCGCTTCGCCTGCGACCGCACCACGGCATGGCGGCGTTGGCAGAAGGCACTGCAGACGGTGGCCGATCACCTCAACGGCGCAGTCTTGATGACGTAGTGATTTAGCGTGATTTGGCGGGCATGGCCTGGTGTCAGCGGGAGTCTGCGGCGTCGTGCGACATTGGCCCCTGCAACAGATTCACCGGTCCGGGGGTAATATTTCCGCTATCTTCTGGACAGCGGTGCAGGCAGCGGAGACGGCCCGAGGCAAAACGGGTCCTTCCTGCCGAAATCGCGATGCGGGGGGCGCGAGCGCGGCATTCGCCTA
>NZ_LWRX01000134.1:0-908 GCF_001683835.1 Ralstonia sp. RL
CGAGGCGGCAAGCGGCCGTTTGCTGCGGCGAATCGCGGTGGGTGACTCGCCCGAGGGCGTGAGCCTGTCGCCGGATGGCCGTTGGCTGGCGGTGGCTGTTGAGGACGACAACAGTGTCGTGCTGCTGAGCGCGCCCGAGGGGGAGGTGGTGGCGCGTATCAAGGTGGCCGGCAAGAATCCCGAACATGCCGTGTTCAGCCCGGATGGCCGCTGGCTGCTGGTTAGCGCCGAAGAGGCGGAACAGGTGGATGTCATCGACGTGGCCGCCCGCCGCCAGGTGGCCAGCCTGCCGGTCGGCAAGCGGCCGCGCGGCATTGGCTTCCTGCCCGATGGCAGCCGGGCCTATGTGGCGAGCGAGGTGGCCGGCAAGGTCTACGTCATCGACGTGGCCGGGCATCGGGTGGTCGCCGAAATCGCCGCCGGCCAGTTCCCGAATGGTATCGCGGTGCAGCCGGATGGCCGGCGGGTCTTTGTCTCGAACGGACGCGATCCGTCGGTGATGGCGATTGACGTGGCCAGCCAGCGGGTGATCGCCACCATCGAGGTTGGCAAGCGCCCGTGGAACATGGCCGTCACGCCGGACGGCCGCAAGTTGTACGTTGCTAACGGCCGCTCCGGTACGGTTTCGGTCATCGACACGGCCAGCCTGCGCAAGACCGGCGACATTCCGGTCGGCGTATTGCCCTGGGGGGTGGCCATCCCATGATCCCGTCACGCTACACGCTGCCTGCCATCCTGCTGCACTGGGCGCAGGCGGTCATCGTGGTCTGGCTGTTCTGGCTGGGCTGGACCATGGTTGATCTGCCCAAGGGGGCCGAGCGCAGCGCCGCTTATGGCCTGCACAAATCGCTTGGCCTGCTCATGCTGCTGGCGGCGGTCGTGCGGCTCGCCTGGCGGGCCGGGCACCC
>NZ_LWRX01000068.1:0-1493 GCF_001683835.1 Ralstonia sp. RL
CGCTGACGACGAGGGGAAAGAAGACGGCCACCGGCCCCTTGGTCAAAAAGCCGAGCCCCAGCATGGCATAGGTGTAGAACAGCAGGCGGCGGGTCGGCTTGCCATCGCGGTCCGCACAGAAAACATCGTAGATGCCGAACATCGACAGCGCGATGAACAGGTTGAGCAAGGCATCCGAAATCGCTGCCTTGGCGATGAAGCCGACGGCCAGCGACAGCCCCATGACCAGGGCCGCCACCTGCGCCGTCCGCCGGTCGGCATGGCGCAGGCAGAAGCGGTAGAGGGCCAGCATCCAGAGCACCGCAAAGACGATGGACGGCAGGCGGAAGCCGATTTCGCTGACGCCGAGCAGGCTGACGGAGGCGGCCTGCGCCCAGTAGATGAGGATCGGCTTGTCGTGGCGCGGTGCATCGTTCAAGGTCGGCGACACCAGGTTGCCGCGCGCCATCATCTCGCGCGTCGCCTCCGAAAACGCCCCCTCGTCGACATCGGTCAGCGGCAGGCTCCAGGCATTGAGCACAAAAGCGATCGCCACGACCAGCAGGAGGCTGACGGGCGACAGGAGAAAGCGCTCAAGCGCGACAGGCAGACGGGAAGCGGACATGGCGGGCATTATAAGGCAGCGCGCCGGCTGCCCCGCTCCTTGACGCAACGCCCGGCGCCGCCTAAATTCCGGCGCTCCGGCCCATTGCACGACAAGGATTTCCATGAAGATCGGCACCCCGCTCTCCCCCTCCGCCCTGCGCGTCATGCTGCTCGGCGCCGGCGAACTCGGCAAGGAAGTCATCATCGCCCTGCAGCGCCTGGGGGTCGAGGTGATCGCCGTGGACCGCTACGCCCATGCACCGGGCCACCAGGTCGCCCATCGCGCCCACGTCATTTCCATGACCGACGGCGCCGCGCTGCGCCAGCTCATCGAGCAGGAAAGGCCGCACCTGATCGTGCCGGAGATCGAGGCCATCGCCACCGACACGCTGGTCGACATCGAACGAGAAGGCCTGGCGGAAGTCATTCCGACCGCCCGCGCCGCCAAGCTGACCATGAACCGCGAAGGTATCCGTCGCCTGGCCGCCGAGGAACTGGGGCTGCCCACCTCGCCCTACCGCTTCGCCGATTCACTGGCCGAGCTGCAGGCCGCCATCGACCAGGAGATCGGCTACCCCTGCCTCGTCAAGCCGACCATGTCCTCCTCCGGCAAGGGCCAGTCCCTGCTACGCTGTCCGGCTGACGTCCAGAAAGCCTGGGACTACGCAGCAAGCGGCAGCCGGGTGAATCAGGGCCGGGTCATCGTCGAGGGCTTCATCGATTTCGACTACGAAATCACCCTGCTCACGGTCCGCGCCCGGAATACGGAGGGCGAGGTATGCACCTACTTCTGCGAGCCGATCGGCCATCGACAGGTGGCCGGCGACTATGTCGAATCCTGGCAGCCGCAGGCGATGTCGCCGACTGCCCGGCAGCGGGCCCGCGAGATCGCCGCCGCCGTGACCGGC
>NZ_LWRX01000208.1:0-2726 GCF_001683835.1 Ralstonia sp. RL
CAACCAGAAGGTGGTGCAGCAGCTGCTCGCGCACCTGGGCTACCGCGCCGACGTTCGTCGGCGACGAACATCGGGATGTCGCCGTTGGGACAGGTGCGCACATTGTCGGCAACGCGCTGCTTGCCGCACATCTGCCCCGCCGCGGCATGCAGGGACAGCAGGGCGCCGCAGGCCGCCAGCATCCATGTCGTTTTCATCCTTCCCCCTTCGGTCAGGTTGAATGAATGCAATATTCTCCATGGCCGCATCGATCGCCGCAACCCGTTCACCCGCCTTATGCACCTATGCACCGGTGCCGGGGACACAATAGGGGCAAATACGGATGTACGCCGGACGCCTTCCCTGTTGAAATCGCCAGGCCGCCGCCCACACCTCCAGCGCACGCGACGCGGCCGCCGGCTGCAGTAAGCAAAATGACATCTTTTGCGCAGCGTTTGCCCGGCGCGCCCATAACATGCATACTGCGCACACGTTTTGAACAAGACAACAGGAAAACCGGATAACATGGAGCCTTGTTGTCCTTTGGAGAGAAGACGCCGGAGGAAGCATTGATGATCCGCCGCCCGCCCATGACCAACGCCAACCTCACCGCCGCGCAACTGAACGGCATCCTCAGCATCGCTGACGATGCCATCATCTGCGTCGACAGCAAGCAGAAAATCATCCTGTTCAACCAGGGCGCGGAACGGATCTTCGGCTGGAGCGAGCAAGAGGCGATCGGGCAGCACCTGAACCTCCTGCTGCCGCCGCGCTACCATGCGGAGCACGGCAAGCATATCGACAGCTTCGACAAATCCGGCCAATACGCGCGCAAGATGGCCGAGCGGCGCACCATCTTCGGCGTGCGCAAGGACGGCGCGGAATTTCCGGCGGAAGCGTCGATCTCCCGGCTGGATACGGAAGGCGGCGTGATCCACACCGTGATCCTGCGCGACATCTCGGCGCGCAAGGCCTACGAGCGCGAACTGCGCGAGGCCAAGGAGAAGGCGGAAGCCGCGATGCAGGCCAAGAGCATGTTCCTGGCCAACATGAGCCACGAGATCCGCACGCCGCTCAACGCCGTGATCGGCATGACCAGCCTCTTGCTCAACACGCACATCGACGAGGAGCAGCGCGATTACGCGGAAACCATCCGCGCCTCCAGCGAAGTGCTGCTGACCATCATCAACGACATCCTCGACTATTCGAAGATCGAGGTCGGCAAGCTCGACATCGAGCGCCAGCCGTTCGATCTGCGCCGCTGCATCGAGGAGTCGCTCGACCTGCTGGCGTCGAACGCTTCCGAGAAAAACATCAACCTCGCCTACTTCATCGACGACAGCGTGCCGGCCTCGCTGGTGGGCGACGTCACGCGCGTGCGCCAGATCCTGGTCAACCTGCTGTCGAACGCGATCAAGTTCACCCATCACGGCGAAGTGGTGGTGTCGGTGTCGGCCACGCCGCTCGGCGAGCAGCAGCACACGGTGCAGTTCTCGGTGCGCGACACCGGCATCGGCATTCCGCCGGAGCGGCTGTCCGATCTGTTCCAGGTGTTCACCCAGGTCGACGCCTCGACCACGCGCAAATACGGCGGCACCGGGCTCGGCCTGGCGATCTCCAAGCGCCTGGCGGAAGTCATGGGCGGCACCATGTGGGTGGAAAGCACGGTCGGCGCCGGCTCCACCTTCTACTTCACGGTCAAGGCCGAAGCCTCCGGCTCGCAGTGGGCCACCAGCTTCCTGCAGGAGCGCTCGTCGGCGCTGGCCGGCAAGCGCGTGCTGATCGTCGACGACAACAGCACCAACCGCCGCATCCTGGTCAAGCAGGCGCTGTTGTGGGGCATGGTGCCGTCGGCGGCCGCCTCCGCCATCGAAGCGATGGATTTCGTGCGCCACGGCCATGCGTTCGACGTCGGCATCCTCGACATGAGCATGCCGGAAATGGACGGTCTGGGGCTGGCGCTGGAAATCCGCAAATACCGCGACCCGCAATCGCTGCCGCTGATCATGCTGACCTCGGTGGTCAACCGCCCGCGCGACGTGCAGATGTCGCAGGTGAAGTTCGCCGCCTACCTGAACAAGCCGATCAAGCCGACCGCGCTGTTCGACGCGCTGCTGCACGCGATGCAGATCGAGCCGCGCCAGGCGCAGGCGGTGCGCGGCGCGCCGAGCGGGCGCCTGGCCGACACGCTGCCGCTCAACATCCTGGTGGCCGAGGACAACACCGTCAACCAGAAGGTGGTGCAGCAGCTGCTCGCGCACCTGGGCTACCGCGCCGACGTGGTCGCCAGCGGCGTCGAGGTGCTCGATGCGCTGGAGCGGCAGAACTACGACGTGGTGCTGATGGACGTGCAGATGCCGGAGATGGACGGCCTGGAGGCGACGCGCCGCCTGCGCGCCCGCTTCGGCGACGGTCCGCCGCGCGTGATCGCGATGACCGCCAACGCGATGCCGGGCGACCGCGAGAAATGCCTGGCCGCCGGCATGAACGCCTACGTGTCCAAGCCGGTGGAGCTGGAAGACATCCGCAACGTGCTGATGGCGGTGGCCGGCCCCGCCGCCGAGGAAGGCGACCATGTCGTCATCGACCGCCGCCGCATCGACCAGCTGGTCGAGCTGCAGGACGAAAACAATCCGACCCTGCTGTCGGACATCGCGCGCCTGTTCATCAACGACTCGCCCAAGCACATCCGGAACATCGCCGATGCGCTGGAGGCGAAGGATGCCGAAGCCCTGGTGTCGGCCGCG
>NZ_LWRX01000022.1:0-19422 GCF_001683835.1 Ralstonia sp. RL
GCCCCGCCGATCTGCAGCAGGCCGAGCGCATAGTGGCCCAGTCCGTGCACATCTGCAACCATGAGCGGCCGCATCAGGCCCTGAAATACAAAGCGCCCGATGCGGTGCATCGGGCGTCTAGTGGCTGAACTGAGTGTCAACCTATATCAGGACTAGACATTGGCCTATCAAACAAGGTGACGATGTCCCACCCGGCGCGCATGCTTTGGTACAGTGTGCCGATTAGGCCGCGCGGCATGCTTGCCCCGCGGCGCCGAGGCGCCCTCCGCCGCCTGACCGTTTCCCTGCTGGAGTCCCGCACCCATGGCCCAAGTGGTACTTGCCCTCATCGTCGTGGCAGCCGCCGTCTTCTATATCCTGTTCAAGGCCCCCCAGACCGACGCGCAGACACCGGCTGCGGCCGCGCCCGCCGTAGCAGTTGCCCCTGTCCCAGCGCCGCCGCCCCTGGCGCCCCCCGCTGCATCCGCGGCCGAAGCACCGGCAGCACCGGCAGCACCGGCAAGTACGCCGGCTGCCTCGGAGCCGGCCGCCGCTTCGGCGCCCGCAGCGAGCGGCAACGTCGCAGCTGGCGCCTCGGTACCCACCGCCAAACCCTGACGTTTTCGTCGTAAGGGTTTCACCGATAGGCATCGTACGGTGGCGTCCGAGGGTAAAATAATGCCCCTTCATTCTTCCAACGACCGGTACGGCACAGCATGGCAGGATTCCGCTCCAAGGCCCCCCAACGTCTTTCCCCCGATGCAGAACGGCTTGTGGCCGACGCGCTCGCGCTCGACGCATCGGGCAGTCGCATCGAAGACGTGTATTGGGAACAACGGCTGTCCGAACGTCTTTCGCGGCTGCTCAAGAACGGCAGCCAGACGGCGCTCGACGCCGCACTCGATCATCTTTTCAAGCACAACGAAGAGGCTTCCGACGTGCTGGCCGAGCAGGCCGAAACGTTGGCCGAATCGGCGGTCGTGAGCTCAGGCGGCGTCGAGTATGACGCGCTGCTCATCGCGGCGCCCATCCTCGCGCATACGCGCTACGTCATTCCCTCCGGCGCCATCAAGCCGGAACTGGCGCAGACCCTGCAGGTGCACCTCCAGGCGCACGTGATGGCGTCGAACGCCCGCGTGGCGCTGGCGCCCTACCTGTACAGCATCGACCAGCTGCCGCGCACGCATTCCGATACCTTTGCGCTGACGCACAAACTGACCGCCTATGCGCTGTCGGGTCAGCCGCCCAAGGTCGATCTGCGCGACATGCCCGAAACCGCACCGATCCTTGCAGACCCGCGCTATCTGCTGGCCATCGTCGTGGCGCAGCACGGCCAGCCGCTGTTCCGCTGGCAGGAAGACGCCAAGGAACACCACGCCGAGCGCTCCGCATGCCTCGAGCAATGGCGCCAGCAAGTCACGCCGACCGTCTCGACCCTGATGCCCGGCTGCGAGTTCGAGCTGCTGCTGCCGGATGCGTTCTTCCTGTCGTGCCGCGAATCCGACAAGCGCATCCGCCCGCTCACGGTGCGCGCCGCGGTCAACTACCTGCAGGGCGCGCTCGACATGCCGGCCAACCGCTTCGGCGCGATCATCGGCGCATTTGGCGAGGAGCAGATCGAGGAATACCGCGTGGCCTTCACCGTGCGCGGCGAGAAAGACCTCATCTACGGCATTGTCTGGCCCGTCTACGGCCGCGATGGCGGTGCGACCGACCTGACTGCAGAGGGCGAACCGGGCAGCCCCCTTGAGCAGATCTGCGACGAACTGCGCGCATGCGGCATTGAAGACATCTTCCGCCACGGCCAGCTCTTCGAGCCCGAATACTGCGAAGACTGCGGCGCCCCGCTCTATGCAGACCGCGCGGCCGAGATCGTCCACGCAGAGATGCCCGAAGACGCACCGACGCAGCAGCCGCTGTTCCACTGAAGCCGATGCAAGCAAGCCACCTCCGGGTGGCTTTTTTTACGCCACGCCGGCTCATATGATTTGTCGGATTGCGCAGCACGCGCTTGCGCGGCCTGCGGCACAATGACGAACCCGCCACCTGGCATCACCGCCCGAACCCGAGGAGCTCCCCGATGGCCCATCGCCCCTTCATTCGCGCCCTGATCCGCGGCCTGGCCGCATGCGCACTGGCTGGCAACGCCGCTGCCGCCCTGGCCGACGATCTGCGCATCGGCCTGTCCGCCGACGTGACGTCCATGGACCCGCAGTGGAACAATGCAGGCCCGAACAACGCGATGGCGCTGCACGTCTTCGAGTCGCTGGTCTTCCTGGACAAGAACGGCCGCTACACGCCGGGCCTGGCCACGTCGTGGAAGCCCATCGACGCCAACACGTGGGAGATCAAGCTGCGCCCCAACGTGAAGTGGAGCGACGGCACGCCCTTCACCGGCGAAGACGTGAAAGCCTCGATCGAACGGCCGGCACGCCTGACCAACAGCCCGGGCCCGTTCACCAGCTATACGAAGTCGATCACCGACGTGCAGATCGTCGATCCGCTCACGGTGCGGCTGAAGGTGTCGATTCCGAATTACGCGAGCATCCCGAACGACCTCAACAGCCTGCCGATCCTTCCCAAGAGGGTGGCCAATGCTTCGCAGGCGGACTTTGACGCCGGCCGCGCGATGATCGGCACGGGGCCGTTCCTGTTCGATCACTTCACGCGCGGGCAGGAAATCGTGCTGAAGAAGAACCCGCACTACTGGGGCCGCGCGCCGCAGTGGGACAAGGTCACCTTCAAGATCATCACCGACAACGCTGCGCGCACGGCTGCACTGCTTTCCGGGGACGTGGATGTCGTCGAGGCCGTGCCCGCTGCCGACGTGCCGCGCATCAAGCAGAACCCGAACTTCCACCTCGAGCAGCAGGTGTCGTGGCGTACCATCTTCTGGCAGATGGACCAGGGCCGCGACGTCTCGCCGTTCGTGACGGACAAGGCCGGCAAGCCGCTGACGAAGAACCCGTTCAAGGACCACCGCGTGCGGGAAGCGGTGGCGCTGGCCATCAATCGCGATGCCATCGTCAGCCGCGTGCTGGAGGGCCAGGGCGTGGTGGCGTCCAGCATTGTGTCGCCGCAGATCTTCGGCCACCCGGGAGGCAAACCGATTGCATACGACCCGGACCGCGCGAAGAAGCTGCTCGCCGAGGCCGGCTACCCCGACGGCTTCGGGCTCACGCTGCACGCCACCAACAACCGCTATCTGAACGACGCTCAGGTCGCACAGACCACCGCCCAGCTGCTCACGCGCATCGGCATCCAGACCAAGGTCGAGACCCTGCCGCTGGCGGTGTACTTCTCACGCGCGCGCCAGGGCGAGTTCTCCTTCATGATGCTCGGCTGGGGTTCGGTGGCGGCGGATGTGGCGCTGCGCAGCATTCTCGGCACGCCAAATCCCCAGACCGGTTACGGGTCGTGGAACTGGGGCCGC
Organism: Ralstonia sp. RL; assembly: GCF_001683835.1. NCBI lineage: Bacteria > Pseudomonadati > Pseudomonadota > Betaproteobacteria > Burkholderiales > Burkholderiaceae > Ralstonia > Ralstonia sp. RL. Next base: position 3,413 of record NZ_LWRX01000022.1, read on the forward strand.
TACAGCAATCCGGAACTGGACAAGCTGGTGCAGGCGTCGCTGTCCACCGTGTCGAGCGAGCAGGCGCACGAGCAAGCCGCCAAGACCGCCACGCGCTTCGCACAGCGGGACTACGCGATCATCCCGTCGCACCACCAGTTGGCCACGTGGGCAATGCGCAAGGGCATCCGGTATGAGGCGCGCACCGATGAGTGGTCGCTCGCGTGGCTGTTCACCAAGCAGTGATGGGGGCAGCGCAACGTCGTAACGCGCTGTTACAGCTAAATCGCCTCGAATGCCGCACTGGAGCGCATTCGGGTAAGCCGCAGGAACTTTCATCCCGGGCTTTCCTCTATCATGGCGTTTTTCCATGCCGACCCCCCTGTAACACTCGAGATGTTGCGACCCAAACTACTCTGTCTCGGCGTCGTCGCCCTGCTGGCCGCCTGCTCCAACCTGCAGACCGAACCGACCGACACGTCGGCACAGGCGACCGCCACCGCGACGCCGAGCACACCGGCCGTGCAAGCCAAGCCGGCCCCGCAGCCCGCACGCACCACGCCGCCCATCGTCTTCGACGCCTCTGACAGCGAGAGCACCACCACAGTGAACCTGCCGCCCAAGGACAAGATCAGCTTGTCCGAATACCGCGCGCAGACCCGCGACCGTTTAATCAAATCCGAGAACGCCCGCCCCGATGTGGCCGACTGTGCCGCACACGCGAGCTGGATCATCCCGCGCTCGACGAACTTCGACCAGTTCCGCCTGCCGACCGGCGCCCTGTCCGAAGGGCAGGCCAAGGTTGAACCGTGGGACTCGCGCTTCTCGTCGAGCAAGCAAGGCGCGATCAAGGTCTCCAGCGTCGTGAGCTTCAGCGCCGCCGTCCACAAGCGCGGCACGGGCAGCGACCAGTGGGAGCCGGTCAAAGTCCGCTGCGGCTACGACGAAGGCATGATGCTCGCGTACGAGCTGCTCGATGCGAATGGCCAGCCGTTTGCCGCCCCGGCGGCCGCACCGTCGTCCACGACGGTGCGCACCCACTGCCGTCGCGGGCACCGCTGCACGAACGCTGCCGTGTCGCACGGCAAGTCTGCCGCCAAGGGCAAGGGCGCGGCAAAGTCCTCGGTCAAGGCCACCAAGGGCAGCACAGCCAAGACCAAGTCGACCACGGCAACGAAGTCCACTGCCAAGTCGGCTGCCAAGAAAACGACGAAGAAGAAGTCGTCCAACTAAGCGCGTCGCGCCGCCCACCTGGCGGCGCCGCGCTGGTCTTCAGCCCAGATATTCGAGGATGGCCTGCAGCATGGCCGCGCCCAACGCGGCGCTGCGGGCGCCGTTCCAGCCGACGCGCGCGTCGGGCAGGTTGGCGTTGTCCTTGAACGGCATTTCGAGCGTCAGCGCCAGGCACCGGTACGTGTGGCCGATGTACTTGGAGGCGAGCTTGAGCGCGTCTTCGTTGTACTTGCTCGCCTCGTAGCCGTATTGCGTCTGGAAGTCGGGCGACGCGCGCAGGAACGCTGCGACAAAGCGGTCCTGGTCGGCACGCTGGGCATCGGTGAAGCCCGGCAGCATTTCACTGCCAGCCACGAATACGTAGGGGAGCGCCTCGTCGCCGTGGATATCGAAGAACAGGTCGACGCCGGTCTCCTCGATGGCCCGGCGCACGCACAGGACTTCAGGACTGCGCTCGGCGTCGGGCTCCATCCACTCCCGATTCAGGTTGGCGCCGGCCGCGTTGGTGCGCAGGTTGCCCAGCGCCGACCCGTCAGGGTTCATGTTCGGCACGATGTGAAACACGGCGCGCTCGGTGAGCAGTCGGCCCACTGAATCCACGCCCCATACGCCCTGCCGCGTGAGGCGGGCGACCAGACCTTCCACGAACCACTCGGCCATCGTCTCGCCGGGATGCTGGCGGGCGATGATCCACACGTTCTTCTTGCCGGGCGCTGGCTCGCCGACGGTGATGCACGTCATGTCACGACCTTGCACCGTGCTGCCCAGGCGCTGCGTGCGCACGCCGGGCTTCGTTTGCGCCGCTGCCACCAGCGACAGGTGACGCTCATCGGAATACGGCTCGAAGTAGGCAAACCAGATGCTGTCGTGCTCGGGCGTCACCTCGATGGTCATGGTCCTGCCGTCATAGCGCGTCGGCACGCGGAACCAGTGTTCGCGGTCGTATGAGGCGACGGCCTGGTAGTCCTTCCAACCCGCCGCATAGGTGCATTCGCCCGCATTTTCGAACGCGAGCTGGCACGCCTGGCCCTGCACGCCCTGCAGGCGGAAGTGGAACCACTGCGTGAAATCCGCGTGCGAATCGCGGCGAATGCGCAGGCGGATGGCATCGGCGCGGGCGACATCGACGATTTCGATGGCGCCGCTGTCGAATACGCTGGAAATGTACGGTTGATTGGCAGTCATGTCGGATCCTGTCATCAGGTGGGCTTGCGGCGGAAGACCCAGCGCTCGTCGTCGGAATCGGCAGTGGCAAAGGCATAGCCGTCGACGTCGAACGCCTTGAGCTTGCGCGGATCGGTGATGCGGTGCTCGATCGCGTAACGCGCCATCAGGCCGCGCGCGCGCTTTGCGTAGAACGAGATGATCTTGTACTGGCCGTTCTTCCAGTCCTCAAACACCGGCGTGACGATGCGCGCCTTGAGCACCTTGGGCCGCACCACCTTGAAATACTCTTCCGACGCGAGATTGACGAGCACGGGATCGTCGTCGGCCTTGAACAGCTCGTTGAGGGCGAGCGTCACGTCGTCGCCCCAGAAAGCGTAGAGGTCCTTGCCGCGCGGGTTGGCCAGGCGCGTGCCCATTTCGAGGCGGTATGGCTGCATCCAGTCGAGCGGGCGCAGCACGCCATACAGGCCGGAGAGGATTCGCAGATGCTTCTGCGCAAATTGCAGATCGTCGGCCGACAGCGAATTCGCATCGAGCCCGCCGTACACGTCGCCATCGAAGGCCAGCGCGGCCTGCTTGCTGTTCTCGGCGGTGAATTCTGGCGACCAATCGGCATAGCGCGTGGCGTTGAGCACGGCCAGCGGGTCGGAAATGTGCATCAGCGTGCCGATCTGGGCGGGCGACAGCTTGCGAAGCACTTCGATGAGTTCTGCGGAGCGCGCGATGAAATCGGGCAGCGTGTGGGTCTTGATGCGCGGCGGCGTCTCGTAGTCGAGCGACTTGGCCGGCGAGAGGACGATGATCATGTCAGAATCGCGGTTCACAAGTCTTGAATTGTATCGAATGGCAGACGCTGCCGCCCTCGCTCCTTCGTCCCCCGCCCGCCCCTGCGCCGCGCCGCGCGTGGTGCTGGACTCCAACATCTGGGTCGACATTCTCGTCTTCGACGATGCGGTTGCGCGCCCCATTCGCGCGGCGCTGGAGGCAGGCCGCCTGGACGCCATCATCAGCCCGGCCTGCCGCGAGGAACTGCGACGCGTGCTCGGCTATCCGCAATTCGCGCACTACGCCGTCGATGCGCAGGCCGCGCTGGCCTGGGTCGATCGCGTCACGCGCTCGGTGGCAGACCCAGAGGAAGCGGCCCGCGCAAACGGCGAAACGTTCGTGCCGCGCTGCAAGGATCGCGACGACCAGAAATTCCTCGCGCTGGCCGATGCCGCAAGCGCCACGTATCTGGTCTCCAAGGACAAGGCCGTGCTCAAGCTCAAGCGGCGCATGGCCAAATATTGCGACGTGGCGGTGCTCCCGCCCAAGCAGTTTGTTTCGGAAGTCCAGTTGTAAGACAGTCCTCGCTCAAGCTGAAGTCATGACCACCGCTGCCGCACGCCCCGCTGAAACGCCCGCGCCCATCGCGTCCCTTCCCCCACTGCCCTCGCGGCTGCCGAATGTCGGCACGACCATCTTCACCGTGATGTCGGCGCTGGCTGCTGAAAAGCAGGCCGTCAACCTCGGCCAGGGCTTCCCGGATTTCGACTGCGACCCGCGCATCGTCGATGCGGTGTCCGATGCGATGCGCGCGGGCCTGAACCAATACCCGCCGATGACGGGCGTGCCCGCATTGCGTCAGGCCATCGCCGCGAAGGTCGCCAAGCTCTACGGCCACGCGTACGATGCCGACCGCGAGATCACCATCACCGCGGGCGCCACGCAGGCGCTGCTGACGACCGTGCTGTGCTGCGTGCATCCCGGCGATGAAGTCATCGTGTTCGAGCCGACATACGACAGTTACATCCCGTCGATCGAGCTGGCGGGCGGCAAGGTCGTGCCCATCACGCTGAACGCGCCGGACTTCCGCATCCCGTTCGACACGCTGGCCGCTGCGATCACACCGCGCACGCGCCTGATCATGCTGAACACGCCGCACAATCCGACAGGCACTGTGTGGCATGCGGACGATATGCAGAAGCTGGCGGAAATCCTCGCCCCGACCAACGTGCTGCTGCTCTCCGACGAGGTGTACGAGCACATGGTGTACGACGGCGTGCCGCATGCATCGGTGGCGCGCATTCCGGAGCTGGCGCGTCGCGCTTTCGTGGTGTCGAGCTTCGGCAAGACGTATCACGTGACGGGCTGGAAGGTTGGCTACGTGGCCGCGCCGGCCGCACTCATGGCGGAGTTCCGCAAGGTGCATCAGTTCAACGTGTTCACCGTCAACACGCCGGTGCAGCACGGGTTGGCGACCTACATGGCCGATCCGCGGCCGTATCTGGAGCTGCCCGCGTTCTACCAGCACAAGCGCGATCTGTTCCGTGCGGGTCTTGCGAAGACGCGATTCAAGCTGCTGCCATGCCAGGGCACGTATTTCCAGTGCGTGGACTACAGTGCCATCTCCGCTCTGCCGGAAGCAGAGTTCGCCACGTGGCTGACGAGCGAGATTGGCGTGGCGGCGATCCCCGTGTCGGCGTTCTATTCGCAGCCGCACGAATCAGGCGTGGTGCGGTTTTGCTTTGCCAAGAAAGACGAAACGCTCCAACTGGCGCTGGAGCGTCTATCGAAGGTGTAACGCCGCAACGGGCATTCAACGCTTGCTGGCGTAATACGCCAGCATCTGCTCCGTGTTGACCTTGCGGTCTGCGTTGACCTTCTGCACATTCGGGTTCTCGGTCATCTTCGCCAGGTACGGCTTCACGCCTTCGATCTGCGCGAGGAGGTCTTCGCCGTAGATGATCTTGCAGGCGGAGCTCACCAGCGGGAAATGCACGATGGCCGCGCAGTCGGCAATGGTGAACGTGTCGCCCGCCACATACGGCGCGAACTTGAACAGCTTGGCCGCCGCCGGAATGTTCTTCTGCAGCTGTTCGCGCGTTTTCGCCTTCAGGTTGTCGCTGATCTTGCCGCCGAAGAACGCTTCGGGATACAGCTGTCGCGCGACCAACTCCAGGTGCAGCTCGAGGAAGGTGACGACCTCGCGCACCTTGGCCGCCTTGAACGGGTCTGCCGGAATCAGCGGGCGCTGCGGATAGCGCGATTCCAGATAGTCGATGATGACCTGCGATTCGCACAGGCCCCCGTCTTCGCCCACCAGGTACGGCACCTTGTGCAGCGGCGAGATCTCGCCGTCGGTCTGGTCCGGCCAACGCAGCGATTCCTCGAACGGGAGGCCCTTCTCCATCAGCGCGAGCTTGACCTTGTTGTAGTAGTTGCTCGCAGAAAAACCGTATAGCGTCAGCATGTGAAGCAGTCTCCTTGGTGGATGGGTGCGGCCTGTCATGGTTGGCGCGGATGCCAAAAATCGCACGCTCGTGCTATTTTAGCCAGACTTCTTTCGATCGCAGCAGGTTTTCCATGCAGACTCTCGGGATTGTGGGCACCGGCGCCATGGGCCGTGGCATTGCGCAGATCGCGGCCCAGGCCGGGTTGCGCGTCAAGCTGTTCGACGCCAACCCGCAAGCCGTGGAAGCGGCGCGTACGGCACTGGCGGATACGCTCGCCAAGCTGGCCGCCAAGGGAAAGATGACGCCGGAGGAAGCCGACGCCACCGTCGCGCGGCTCGTTCCCGCCGCCGCCCTCACTGATCTGGCCGACTGCGATCTCGTGGTCGAGGCCATCGTCGAGAAGCTCGACGTCAAGCGTGACCTGTTCCGCCAGCTTGAAGACATCGTGCGCCCGGACGCGATCCTGGCATCAAACACGTCTTCGCTGTCCATCACCGCGATTGCCGCGGCATGCCAGCACCCGGAGCGCGTGGCGGGGTTCCACTTCTTCAATCCCGTGCCGCTGATGAAGGTGGTGGAAGTGATCGCCGGCCTGCGCAGCGCACCCGCCACCGGCGATGCCCTCGCCGCGCTGGCCAAGCGCATGGGCCACACGGCCGTGCGCTGCATCGACATGCCCGGCTTCATCGTCAACCACGCCGGCCGCGGCATGAACACCGAGGGCCTGCGCATCGCCCAGGAAAGTGCGGCCGGCTTTGCCGACATCGACGCCATCATGCGCGAGCAAGCCGGCTTTCGCATGGGGCCGTTCGAGCTGATGGACCTGACGGGGCTCGACGTTTCGCACCCCGTGATGGAATCGGTCTATCGCCAGTTCTATGACGAACCGCGTTATCGGCCGTCGCAGATGACCGCCGTGCGCTTGGCGGGCGGCATCCTCGGCCGCAAGACCGGCGAAGGCTTCTACCGATATCCCGACGGGCAGAAGCAGGTGCCTGCCGAAGCGCCCGCGCCGGCTGCGCGCCCGTCTTCCGTCTGGATCAGCCGCGCGCACGAGGCCGGCCACGCCGCCGCGCAACGCCTGATGCTGGACCTTGGCGTCACGCCCGAGGCTGGTGCCAAACCTTCAGCCGATGCCCTCATCATCGCCACGCCGCGCGGCCTCGATGCCACGGCATGCGTGGCGGCCGAAGGGCTCGACGCACGGCGCACCGTGGCGCTCGACACGCTCTACCCGTTTGCCGCCGCCAAGCGCCGCACGCTCATGACCACGCCCGCCACCGATGCGGCGTACCGCGATGCCGCGCACGGCCTGCTGGCTTCCGACGGCGTCCCCGTCACGGTGATCCGCGATTCGGGCGGCTTTGTCGCACAACGCATCGTCGCGTGCATCGTCAACATTGCGTGCGACATTGCGCAGCAGCGCATTGCCACGCCGGGCGACATCGACCTCGCCGTCACGCTGGGCCTGGGCTACCCCCAAGGGCCGCTGGCGCTGGGGGACACGCTCGGCACGACCGCCATCCTGGAGGTGCTGCAGAACCTCTACACGCTCTACGGCGACCCGCGTTACCGCCCGAGCCCGTGGCTGTTGCGTCGTGCGCGTCTGGGCATGTCGCTGCTTACGCCTGACGCCTGATTGCCGCTTACCCTCACGAGGCCACCATGACCGCGCAATTGCTCTCCAAGCGCATCGGCTCGACGCTGGTGCTGACGTTGTCCAATCCCGACGCGCGCAACGCGCTCGACCCGGTGATGTACACCACGTCGATGGAGGCGATGGACCGCGCCGCCAACGACAACGAGATCCGCGCCATCATCTTTACCGGCGCGGGCAACGCGTTCTGCGCGGGCGGCAACCTGAACCGCCTGCTGGAAAACCGCAGCAAGCCGAAGAGCGTGCAGGAAGAAGGCATCGACGCACTCAACCACTGGATCGAGACGATCCGCACGTTCCCGAAGCCGGTGATTGCCGCGGTGGAAGGCCCGGCAGCGGGCGCGGGTTTTTCGCTGGTGCTGGCGTGCGACTTTGCGGTGGCCGCGTCAGACGCGAAGTTCGTGATGGCCTATGTGAACGTGGCGCTCACGCCGGATGGCGGAGGCTCCTGGCATATCGCGCGCTTCCTGCCGCGCCCGCTGGCGAGCGAGATCATCATGCTCGGCAAGCCCGTGACCGCGGAACGGCTCGCGCATTTCGGCATCATCAATGAAGTCGTCAAACCCGGCGAGGCGCTCGACCATGCCCTGGTGCTGGCCGAGAAGCTTGCTGCGCAATCGCCGCATGCGGTCGGTCGCATCAAGGGCCTGATCGCCAATGCGGAAGACGCCTCGCTGCACGACCACCTGAGAGCCGAGCAGCACAGCTTTGTCGAAGCACTGCATCACACCGATGGCAACGAAGGTATCTCCGCCTTCCTGCAGAAGCGCAAACCACAATATCGCTGAGCATGGTCCCCTTCCCGACGCCCAAGCGCCGGCGCGTCTATCTGATGCGCCATGGCGCCGTGACGTACTTCGATGAGACCGGCCGCCCCGTGCCCTCGCCCGAGGCCGTACCGCTCAACGAACTCGGCCGCAGCCAGGCCACCGCTGCGGGGAAGATCCTTGCCGCGGAGAACATTGTCTTCGACCGCGTGATCGTCAGCGGCCTGCCGCGCACCGTGGAGACCGCGCAGCGCGTGCTGGCCGAGATGCCCGCGATGCAGGAACGCGGCATCGCGCTGGAGGCATGGCCCGAGCTGCAGGAAATCCGCGGCGGCAAGCTGGCGGAGATTCCCGAACATGAAGTCGCGCAAGCCTTCATCGGTGCGTTTGAAGGCACGGTGCATGAAGACCGTCGCTTCCTGAACGGCGAAAGCGTCGGTGAATTCCTCGACCGCGTGATCCCGGCCATCGCACGCCTGCGTGCCCTGCCCGACTGGGACACCATCCTGCTCGTGCTCCACGGCGGCACCAACCGCGCGATCCTCTCGCATGCCATCACGGGCGGCGAGCGGGTGTTCTTCGGCAACCTCGCGCAGACCGCCGGCTGCATCAACGTGCTCGACGTGGGCGACGCCCCAACCGACTGGGTGCTGCGCATGAGCAATTTCTCGCCGCCCTCGCCCGCACACCTCGGCTCGCGGCTGACGACGATGGAGGTACTGCTGCAGCAGTACCTGCGCCATCGCCAGCCGACCTGATCTTTCCTCGACACACAACAAGATTCGGAGACACACCCATGGCACAAACGGAGCAGCAGGATTTCTCGGCCTTCGAAGGCACACGCCCGGTGGCGGAACAGCAGAAGTTCGACGTCGGCGCGCTCGAAGCGTGGATGCGCGAACATGTGCAGGGCTTTACCGGCCCGCTCAGCGTCGAGCAATTCAAGGGCGGCCAGTCGAACCCCACCTTCAAGCTGATCACCCCGTCGCGCACCTACGTCATGCGCGCCAAGCCCGGGCCGAAAGCAAAGCTGCTGCCGTCTGCACATGCCATCGAGCGCGAATACCGGGTGATGGACGCACTCGCCAAGACCGATGTGCCCGTCGCGAAGATGTACGCGCTGTGCGAAGACGAAGCCGTGATCGGCCGGGCGTTCTACATCATGGAGTTCGTGCAGGGCCGCGTGCTGTGGGACCAGGCCCTGCCCGGCATGGCGCCGGCCGAGCGCACCGCCATCTATGACGAGATGAACCGCGTCATCTCGGCGCTGCACACCGTGGACTACGCCGCCATCGGCCTGGCGGATTACGGCAAGCCAGGCAACTACTTCGCGCGCCAGATCGAACGCTGGAGCAAGCAGTACAAGCTGTCGGAAACCGAGTCGATTCCGGCGATGGACAACCTCATCGCCTGGCTGCCGCACCACGTGCCGCAAGAGGCACAGGAAGTGACCAGCATCGTTCACGGCGACTACCGGCTCGACAACCTGATCTTCCACCCGACCGAGCCGCGCGTGCTGGCCATCCTCGACTGGGAGCTGTCCACGCTGGGCCACCCGCTGGCCGATTTCAGCTACCACTGCATGAGCTGGCACATCGAGCCGGGACAGTTCCGTGGCGTGGCCGGGCTGGACTTCGCCGCGTTGGGCATCCCCACAGAAGCCGACTACATCCGCCAATACGAACAACGCACCGGCCGCCGCATCACCGGCGACTGGAACTTCTATCTCGCCTACAACATGTTCCGCATTGCCGGCATCCTGCAGGGAATCATGAAGCGCGTGGTGGACGGCACGGCGTCTTCCGCGCAGGCGCTCGAAGCCGGCAAGCGCGCCCGGCCGATGGCCGAGCTGGGGTGGAAGTACGCCCAGCAGGCCGGCGCCTGACGCACGGCTCAGGCGTACCCGCGGGCCTCGTCCAACGGGCCGGACTGGCGGGCTTCCAGTTCCAGCATCACCGCGCCGGGCATCTGCACGAAGATCTGTACGGCGGTGCGCTCCGGGTGCCGGCGCACCTGATACGGCAGACCGCTCGCGCGCACCTTCGCGAGCACCGTCGATGCGTCCTGCTGCGTGCGGAAGCAGATGTGCGAGAACACCATCTCGGGGGCATCGCCCTCACGATCCACGAGGTGCACCAGCGCATCGTCGCCCTGGTACAGCCACGCCCCGGGAAACGGAAACGCCGGGCGCGGCCCAGGCTTCCAGCCAAGCACGTCTTCGAAGAACTTGAGGATGGGCGAATGGATCGACCCTGGGCCCGCCACGTGAAAGTTCACGTGGTCGAATGTCCAATCGCTGCCGGCTGTCATGGGATGCCTCCTTGCAATGACCGTAAATCGATCGCGGCCATTCTTTCATCAAACAAAAACAAGACAATCTGGCTATGCTTTGACGATTCTCCAAACACGCTTTGACAATGATCGCCCTCGACGACCTGCGCCTGCTGGTGCGCATTGCTGATGCCGGCAACCTGTCCGCCGCAGCACGGCAGCTTGGCTGGCTGCCCGCCACCGCCAGCGCGGCGCTCAAGCGCGTGGAAACCGAACTCGGCGCACGCCTGTTCGAACGCACCACGCGCAGCATGCGCCCGACCGAGGCCGGTCAGCGCTATCTGGGGTATGCCAGGCAAGCCCTGGAGGCACTGGACGAAGGCGCGGAAAGCCTCGGCCAGGACCGCACCGAGCTCTCCGGCCCGATCCGCATTGCGGCCACATCCGACCTGGGCCGGCACATCCTGCGCCCTTGGCTCGACGCCTTCTGCGACGCACACCCTGGCGTGCGCATCACGCTCGTGCTCGGTGACCGGCTTGCCGACCTGATGCGCGAAGACCTCGACCTCGCGCTGCGCTACGGGCATCTGCAGGACTCGGCGCTGGTGCGGCGGCCAATGGCGATGCATCCACGCGTGATCGTCGGCGCGCCTTCGTATTTCAACCAGCACGGCCGTCCTGCGCACCCCAGTGATCTGGCCGACCACCGCTGCCTCATCATGCTGCGCAACGGCGAGCCCGTGACGCGCTGGCAGCTCACCCATGCAAGCGGCCCGGCTCCTGTCGATGTCCGTGGCGACTTTCAATGCGATGACGGCGCCGTCGTGCGCGATTGGGCCGTGGCCGGACGCGGGCTCGCATTCAAATCGTGGCTCGATGTGGCACAGGACGTGTACGCCGGCCGGCTGGAAGTCGCGCTGCCGGCCTGGAGCCACGCGCCCACGCCACTGCAGCTGGTCAGCCTCGCGCGCCGCCATCGCCCGGCGCGGCTGACCGCCTGTGCCGATTTTCTCGCGGCGCGCTTTGCCGAATTCAGCGCGCGTTATCCGTTCCCCTCGGCAAAAGCGGCGACGGCATCGTCCAGGGCCACTTCCGCCATCGCGGCGAAGACATGATCGCGTAGCCAGCGGCTGGCTGCGTCCTGGTCGCTGCTGGTGTGCCAGTACAGGTAGAGCTCCAGCGGCGGCACGTTGAACGGCAGCGGCAGCATGACGTTGCCATATGGCTCGTTGGCAATGCGCGCATACCGGACCGGCAGCGTGGCCAACAGGTCCGTGCAGCTCACCACGCGGCACGCAGCCGGATAGTGCTGGCAGCGCAGCCGCACACGGCGCTCGTGGCCCAGCCGGCGCAATTCCACATCTTCAAGGCCCGCCCCGCGCCGCCGTGACGACACATGCACGTGCTCGCATGCCAGATAGCGCTCCAGCGTGAGCGGCCCCTGCGTGACCGGGTGGCCGGGGCGCGCCAGCACCACCATCGGATCGTTCAGCAGCGGCGCATGCCGAATGGCGGGCGATGCGGGCAGCAGGATGTCGGCCGCTGCGTCGATCGTCCCGGCCAGCAGCTCCGCCTCCAGCTGGCGGCGGTCTCCACGCACGGTCGTCAGGTCGATGCGCGGGGCCTCCTTGGCGATGGCCGCCATGAGCGGCGGCAGCAGTGTCGCCTCCAGCGCGTCGCGCATCGACAGCGTGAAGCGGCGTTCACTGGTGGCCGGATCGAAGCGCGTGCCCTCGCGCAGGGTGCGCTCGAAACCCTGCAGCGCGGTGCGCACCTCGGCGATGAGCGTGCGGGCCAGCGGCGTCGGCACCATGCCTTGTCCGCGGCGCTCGAACAGCGCGTCGTCGAACAGCTCACGCAGCCGGCCCAGCGCGTGGCTGACCGCCGGCTGCGTCAGGTTGAGCGTACGCGCGGCCGCAGTGATGCCGCCTTCCGTATAGATGGCATCGAAGACGACGAACAGGTTCAGGTCGACGCGGGAAATATGCATGACATTGATGAACGGCAATCCACGAAATTCATTTTTCTTATTGTAGGCTAAGGCTTATGCTGGGCGCATGACGATTGCCCAGACCGCACCCACCGTCCCCGCCGGCTTTGAAACGCTGACCAGGCCCAGCCCCTTCCTGACGATGCTCGGGCCGGTGTATGCGCGTGGCATGGGCCCGTCGATGGTGATGGGCTTTCATGTGCTGGCACACCACCTGAACCGGCGCGGCATCCTGCACGGCGGAGTGGTCGCCTCGCTGGCCGACGCGGCGCTCGGGTATTGCCTGGCAGAGCCCGGCGAAGGCACCGGAGGCGCGCTGGCCATGTCCACAGCCAGCCTGACGGTGGATTTCATCGCCTCTGCCGGAGAAGGCGACTGGATCGAGATCACCCCGGAAGGGTTGCGCACGGGCAGCAAGCTGGCCTTTGCGCAGGCCCTTTTCCACTGCGGCGACCGGTTGGTTGCCCGCGCCAGTGCCGTGTTTGCAGTGCTCGGCGGGCGTGTCTGACGCATAGCCGAGCGTCTGGTCTGAACTGATTGATGGCTGCCCGTTCGAGGCGCTTGTTCGATGTACTGAGGAGACACCATGAATTTCGATTACACGCCCAAGGTCAAGGAAATGCAGGCACGCCTGCTCGAGTTCTTCGACCAGCACATCTACCCGAACGAGCACCGCTTCCACAAAGAAATCGAAGCCAACCGCCGTGCCGGCAACGCGTGGATTCCGACCAAGCTCATCGAAGAACTCAAGCCGCTGGCACGCAAGGCCGGGCTGTGGAACCTGTTCCTGCCGCGTTCGCCGCGCGCGCCCGAAGGCCTGTCGAACCTCGAATACGCGCCGCTGTGCGAAATCATGGGCCGGGTGCCCTGGGCGCCGGAAGTGTTCAACTGCTCCGCGCCCGACACCGGCAACATGGAAACGCTGGAGCGCTACGCGTCCGAAGAGCTGAAAGACCGCTGGCTGGAGCCGCTGCTGCGTGGCGAGATCCGCTCGGCCTTCCTGATGACCGAGCCGGCCGTGGCCTCGTCGGACGCCACCAACATCGAATGCCGCATCGAACGTCAAGGCGACGAGTACGTCATCAACGGCCGCAAGTGGTGGTCGTCGGGCGCCGGCGACCCGCGCTGCGCCGTCTACATCGTCATGGGCAAGACCAACCCCGATGCCGGCCGCCACGAGCAGCAATCGATGATCGTGGTGCCCGCCAACACGCCCGGCATCACGGTCATGCGCCCGCTGAGCGTGTTCGGTTACGACGATGCACCGCACGGCCACATGGAAGTCGACCTCAAAGACGTGCGCGTGCCGGTGGGCAACATCCTGCTCGGTGAAGGCCGCGGCTTCGAGATCGCGCAGGGCCGCCTCGGCCCGGGCCGTATCCACCACTGCATGCGCAGCATCGGCGTGGCCGAGCGCGCGCTCGAACTGATGTGCAAGCGCTTGAGTTCCCGCATCGCATTCGGCAAGGCCATCGCGCAGCACAGCGTCTGGCACGAACGCATTGCCGAAGCCCGCTGCATGATCGAACAGGCCCGCCTGCTGACGCTGAAGGCCGCGTACATGATGGACACCGTCGGCAACAAGGTCGCCAAGGCCGAGATCGCGATGATCAAGGTCGTGGCCCCGAACATCGCCTGCCAGATCGTCGACTGGGCGATCCAGGCACACGGCGGCGGCGGCGTGTCGGGCGACTTCCCGCTGGCCTCAGCCTACGCACACCAGCGCACGCTGCGCCTGGCCGACGGCCCTGACGAAGTGCACCGCGCCGCCATCGCCAAGCTGGAACTGGCCAAGCATCTGCACCTGAAGGACGTTGTCGACATGCCCGTCACGCGCGGCGCCTGATACGCCGCACGGCCGTACCGTTCACTCCTTAACCCCGCCTTGAGCGGGGATTTTTTTGCCCTCTGCCCGGCGTCTGCGCGTTTCTGCGTTCTGTGCTGGAATGGAACACTTTGCGGGCTGCTGGTGGCCCGCACCTCTCTTCCCGGTCAGAAGCCAAGGAGCGAACTCGATGATCGACGTCTATAGCTGGGCCACGCCCAACGGGCACAAAGTGCACATCATGCTGGAAGAATGCGAGCTGCCTTACCGCGTTCACGGCATCAACATCGGCGCCGGCGACCAGTTCAAACCCGACTTCCTCAAGATCAGCCCCAACAACAAGATCCCGGCCATCGTCGATCAGGATGGCCCGGACGGCAAACCGATCTCGCTGTTCGAATCGGGCGCGATCCTGCTGTACCTCGCCGGCAAGACGGGCAAGTTCCTGCCCGACGACGTGCGCGGCAAATACGAAGTGCTGCAGTGGCTGATGTTCCAGATGGGCGGCGTCGGCCCGATGCTCGGCCAGGCGCACCACTTCCGCATCTACGCGCCCGAGAAGATCGAGTACGCGGTCAATCGGTATACGAACGAAGCCAAGCGGCTGTATGGCGTGATCGACAAGCGCCTGGGTGAATCGAAGTTCCTCGGCGGCGCGGATTACTCCATCGCCGACATTGCGACGTGGCCGTGGCTGCGCAGCTGGAAGAACCAGGGGATCGAGCTGTCGGATTATCCGAAGCTGCAGCGCTGGTTTGAAGCGATTGAAGAACGCCCCGCCGTACAGCGCGCGGTGAAGGTGCTCGCCAAGGAACGGCCGGCTGTGCAGGACGACAAAGCGAAGGAGATTCTCTTCGGGGCGACGCAGTACGAGCGGCGTTGATCTGGCGTTTTCCTTTTGCTGGAAGGGCTGCCTTGTTTGGTGGCCTTTTTTGTTTTTGTTGACCCGTCCTGAATAAGGTTGACACTTTTTCCTGGTGGAGCAAGGAGAGTCAAGATGCAAGGGGCAAAGAAGCGAACGCAGCGGGACTACAGTCTGGCTTTTACGCTGTCGGTCGTGGAGCAGGTCGAAAGAGGCGAACTGAGCTACAAGCAGGCGCAGCAGCGGTACGCAATCCAGGGTCGCTCGACGGTGCTGTCCAAGGGCTGAGTGTCGAGCGGGCCTGCCGATACATCGGCATCAGCCGCCAGGCGTACTACAAGCGCTGCGCGCGCGAGCGCACCCGCAGCGCCCAGGTCGAGCAGGTCACCACGCTGGTGCGGCACGTGCGCCTGCGCCAGCCGCGCCTGGGTACGCGCAAGCTGCACCACCTGCTCGCGCCTGAACCCACGCAGGCGGGCATCGCACTCGGGCGTGACCGGTTGTTCGTCCTGCTGCGTGCCGCGCGCCTGCTGGTTCCCCAACAACGGGCGTATCACAAGACTACACACAGCCACCACCGTTTCCGGCGGCACCCGAACCTGCTCAAGGAAGGTCCGAACCAAGTCGTCCCCACAGGCCCGGAGCAGTTCTGGGTGACCGACATCACGTACTTGCCGACTGCAGGACGCTGCGCGTACCTGAGCCTGGTGACGGACGCGTACTCACGCAAGATCGTCGGCTACCACGTGCACGAGAGCCTGCATGCCGAGTCGGTCAGCCGAGTACTGAAGATGGCGCTCAAGACGCGCCAGACCAAGCAGCAGCTGGTGCGCCACTCGGATCGCGGCATCCAATATTGCTCCAGCGAGTATCAGCGCATCCACAAACGGCACGGCCTGACATGCTCGATGACCGACGGCTACGACTGCTATCAGAACGCCCTGGCCGAGCGCGTCAACGGAATCCTCAAGGGCCAGTTCTTGCTCAGCCGCCCCGCCGATCTGCAGCAGGCCGAGCGCATAGTGGCCCAGTCCGTGCACATCT